>JAIERY010000283.1 GCA_019746425.1 Cytophagaceae bacterium | reverse complement strand
CTTTCTCATTTTTCACTAGTTTAAAGTTATACAATTAATCCTTAACTAGTGGTTCAATTTTAGGGGAGTATTATACATATTTCAAAAACAATGTAAAGTTAGTTAGAACAGAAGATTATTTCTGGGATGAAAGACTTTTTTCCGAATAAGGAATGATTTTCTTAAATCTGAAAAGCAAACCATAATCTAAAAAACTTGAAAGATATAGCTAAAACCTAAAGTACATTTATCTTTCAAAATAATCCATGTCCCAGGGGTCGGGTAAGCGCAGGACATTGCTATCCTACACTCCCCTAAGAACGTAACGTGAAAGTTTCCCCTCATGATATGATGAGTATGCCACCAGGTTATTTTTGTAATCTTCTGGTTACGTACTGCACTGAATTGAAATTTATGAGTAAAAAATAAAAGATCAACGAATAAGATTCCTTGAAAAAAAGCGATCGAATTAAACATTCAATTGATTCGATTTATGGAATATAAAAAAGTCATTAGGTAGCGGAGCCGAAGGCTTAATAGTTCAACGAGCAATGCTTCGACTTCGCTCCACAATAAAATGCATCAACGTAACGAGTTCAATCGCATGATTAAGTTTGTAAAGAACCAGACCAAGAAAATCTCCTGCATATTGGTATATAGTCTTGACAGGTTCTCACGTACTGGTGATAATGCAATTTACATTTCTTCCCAATTAAAGAAGCAAGGTATATCCATCTTAGCAGTTACCCAACCAATAGACGTTTCAACGGTATCGGGAGTATTGCAACAAAATATCCAGTTCATCTTTAGTAAGTATGACAACGATTTAAGGAGAGAAAAGTCCGTTACCGGCATGAGGGAAAAGCTTCTCCGGGGAGAGTGGATTGGTGTTGTGCCAAGGGGATATTCCTATACACATGCCTACCGAAGCAAGAACCAGATTATTGTTATCAACGATGAAGGCAAGTTTGTAAAGCAAGCCTTTATGATGAAGCTCAAAGAAGATCTCACCAATAAGGAGATTGCAGAAAGGCTTTGTAAGGTAGGCTTTAAGATATGCCATAAAAAGCTTTCTGAGCTTTTCAGAAACCCTTTCTATTGCGGGTACATTTCCCATAACTTATTGGAGGGACAGCTTGTAAAGGGCAAGCATCCGGCTCTTATAACAGAGCAATTGTTCCTTGCTGTAAACAACCTATTAGAGAAGAATGCGCAAGGGTTTAAATGGAGCAAAGAGGATGAATTCGTGCCAATGAAACGATTCATAAAGTGTGCAGATTGCGGTTCTCCATTTACAGGTTATTTAAGAAAGAAGAAGCTTAAAAACGGTAAGGTATTGCACTTCTATTACTACAAATGCAACAGACCTGGATGCAAGTGTAACCGAAGCGTAGATAAGATGCACTACAAGTTTAAAGCATTATTGGAACGCTATCAGATCAAGCCTGAATTCATTCCTGTAATCAAGAAGCAGATGGAGAAAACCTTTACTGAAATCTCAGGTAGTGAAGTAGACAACCAAAAGAGTTTAAAAATCAAATTCCATGAATTGCAGGAGAAGCTTTCTAAGCTGGAAGAACGCTTTGCCTTCGGTGAAATTGACAGGGAATTATATGATAAACTTGCTCCAAAATTGAAGAAGGAAATCAGCGAAAAAGAAGAAGAACTTCAAAGGATGGAGGTCAAATTATCGAACCCCTCCGAGCTTATCGAAAAGTGTGTTGTAATTGCCTCACAATTAGCTAATTTATGGGTTAATGGTGATTCAGAAGAGAAGAAAATGCTTCAAAATATGCTCTTTCCAGAGGGAATTCTATTTGATAAGGAAAATGACGATTATCGACCCTCTAACATCAATGTAGTCCTAGAGCTAATTGCGGAATTATCAGCTAATTGCAATGACAAAAAAAAGGGATTGTCCGAAAAAAATTCCGAACAATCCCGGTCAGTAGCGCGGGGGGGGAGTTGAACCCCCGACCTTTGGGTTATGAATCCAACGCTCTAACCACCTGAGCTACCGCGCCATTTTATTTTTCTGTATAATGTTTGCTTAAAACCTTTTTACAGGTTTATTTGCTAAAATGGAGTGCGAATTTAACTGTTTAAGCCAGCAAAAAACAAATCTTTTCTCTATAAAGTTTTTTGCATTGGACTTTTAAGTAAAATATCCTATTTTTCAAGCCAAAGTTTATTAAAGTTATAATGGGCAAAACCAAGTATAAAGGAGAATTCGAGATAAATGCATCTGCCAGCATGTTATTTCCTTATATCAATACTGCTGATGGATTAGCAGTGTGGTTTGCTGAAGATGTAAATTTTGACCCAAGGAAAAATTTTGTATTCGTCTGGAACGGAGAAAAGAGTTTTGCTAAAAAGACAGCAAGCAGGTATAATGAATATGTTAAATATGAATTCCTCGATGATAATGGCAAACCGGTAAAAGATCCTGCCTATATTGAATTACTCATTGAAGAAAATGAAATGACACAAACAAGCTTTATAGTGATAACAGACTATTCAGAAATTGACAACTTTGATGATATGGATGAAGTGTATGGCAATTATGTTCAGACACTCAAAGATATTGTCGGCGGATAAACCTCTGTCCACTTATTACCTTATTACTTCCACATTTTCCCAATTACTTATACCTTTCACCAAATTATTTAAAGCTTTTTCAACCTCAGAGAATTCTTTTGGTGCACTTTCAGCAGAAGGATTACTTTTGAATACAACATTTTTTGCACTGCTCCCCATAGTCACATTAATGGTATAAAGATAATTTCTTTCACCATCAGCAGCGCCATAAGAGTCTTTCAGATTCATAAATCCATTTGAAGTAATTATTTTTTTAATTTCTTGTATAGAACTATCTGCGAGCACAGCTTTCCTCAATGTCTGAGTCTGCCCCGATGGAACAGCGCTTACCGGATTATCATATTCTTCTTTTATCTCTGTAAGCCATATGATATTACTGTCGATCACAATTTTTCGTGTCGGGGCAAAATATTCTATCAGTACCTTTTCTTTTTTAACCATAGGCCCATTAGCAGGAAGAGAATCTTTTTTCTCCGCAGAAATATTCTTCAGCGAATTGTTTTGACAGGAAAATACCATAAGAAACGAGAAGAGAAAAAATATTAACTTCATCATAGTTTTTATTTTTAAATACAGGTCTATAATAAAAAAGCTTAGCATCCGCCAAGCTTTTTTATTATAATAAAATCAATAATTATTTCACTTTATCAATAATAGCCTTGAAAGCTTCAGGCTGATTCATTGCTAAATCTGCCAGTACTTTTCTGTTAATGTTGATTTCAGATTTAGATAATTTTCCGATAAGCTCAGAGTAAGACATTCCATGCTCTCTTGCTGCAGCATTGATTCTTTGAATCCACAATGCCCGGAATTCTCTCTTCTTCTGCTTTCTTCCGAAATAAGAATATTTAAGAGCTTTGTCAACTGCATTCTTGGCAACTGTTAATACGTTCTTTCTTCTGCCATAGAAACCTTTGGCAAGTTTGAACATTTTCTTTCTTCTTTGTCTGGAGGCGACGGCCGGGACTGATCTTGGCATAACTTTTCTTTTTTTGGTTTCTGGCGTCCGTCAGCTGACGGATCTTAAGACCTCAACCTGGTTTAACATTATTTTTTTTGAGCTTAATAACTCAAATCTTAAGCATTGCTTTTACGTTGTTCTCGTCAGCAGGGCTTACAAGGGTAGCGTGAGTAAGACCTCTCTTACGTTTGGTAGCTTTCTTAGTAAGGATATGGCTTTTGTAAGCATGTTTCCTTTTAATCTTTCCAGTACCAGTAAGTTTGAATCTCTTCTTCGCTCCCGATTTTACTTTAACCTTTGGCATTTTTGCACTAATTTATATTTGAAACTAAAATTATTTCTTTGGTAATAGTTTTGGAGTCATTATCAAAATCATCCTCTTCCCTTCTAATTTCGGCATTTCTTCCACTTTTGCATGCTCTTCCAGATTCTGAGCAAACTTTAACAAAAGTAATTCGCCTCTTTCTTTGTATACAATGCTTCTTCCCACAAAATGAACGTATGCCTTAACCTTAGCGCCTTCTTTGAAGAAGTTGATGGCATGTTTTAACTTAAAATTAAAATCATGATCATCGGTATTGGGGCTGAAACGAATTTCCTTTACAACTACTTTATGAGCTTTTGATTTAAGCTCTTTCTGCTTTTTCTTTTGTTCGTATTTGAACTTTGAATAATCAATTACTTTACAAACAGGGGGATCTGCATTGGGAGAGATTTCAACTAAATCCAACCCTACTTTCCTGGCAATATCCAAGGCTTCATTCAACGAATAAACTCCCACTTCAATATTTTCACCAACAAGCCTTACTTTGGGAACCCTTATTTTTTCATTTACTCTATGTAATTCTTCTTTTTCTCTAGGTCTGAATGCCATTCGTTAATTTAATTTTAATCCTCCTTGTTTTTAAAAATTGAGTTGCGAATATCGTAAAAAAATGCAAGATTCTGAAATAAATATTTATTTTTTCTGCGTTTCCAGCTCTTTTTCAAGCTTATAAGTGGGCAATTCTGCTTTAAAAATCTCAGAAAATTGATTTAAGTCCATGCTGCCAAGGTCTCCCTGGCCGTGTTTTCTGACAGAAACCTTTCTTTCTTCCTTCTCTTTTTCGCCCACAATCAGCATAAAAGGCACTTTTTTAACTTCCGCATCACGAATCTTTCTCCCTATTTTTTCATCCCTGTGGTCTATAAAACCTCTGATATCTGCTTCTTCAAGCTCCCTGTATACCTCTTCGGCATAATCTTCAAATTTTTCAGATATAGGTAAAACAGCAATTTGCTCCGGTGATAACCATAAAGGAAAGTTTCCGGCACAATGTTCAATCAATACTGCCACAAATCGCTCCATCGAACCAAAAGGTGCCCTGTGAATCATTACCGGTCTGTGCTTCTGGTTGTCAGACCCTATATATTCAAGCTTGAATCTCTCCGGTAATTGATAATCTACCTGTATAGTTCCCAACTGCCATTGTCTGCCCAAAGCGTCTTTCACCATGAAGTCCAGCTTCGGACCGTAGAAAGCTGCCTCCCCTAATTCTGTAACTGTGCTTAGACCTTTTTCTTTTGCAGCTTCAATAATAGCGCTTTCTGCCATCTGCCACTGCTCGTCATTTCCAATATACTTGGATTTGTTATCAGGATCCCTTAAGGAAATCTGTGCGGTATATTCTTTGAAGCCGATTGTATTAAATACATAAAGCACCAGGTCTATTACCTTTATAAATTCTTCCTTCACCTGATCCGGTGTACAGAAAATATGAGCATCATCCTGAGTAAATCCTCTTACTCTCGTTAACCCATGCAATTCTCCGCTTTGCTCATAACGGTATACTGTTCCAAATTCTGCAAGTCTTAATGGAAGCTCTTTATAAGAACGTGGTCTGGCTTTATATATCTCACAGTGGTGAGGACAGTTCATTGGCTTGAGTAAAAATTCTTCTCCTTCATTCGGAGTTTTAATAGGCTGAAAAGAATCTGCGCCATATTTTTCATAATGGCCGGAAGTAATATACAGTTCTTTACTCCCGATATGTGGAGTTACCACCTGAGAGTATCCGGCTTTAACCTGGGCTTTCTTTAAAAAGTTTTCCAGACGATCTCTTAACAAAGCTCCCTTCGGCAGCCACAAAGGCAACCCCATTCCAACTTTTTCAGAAAAAGTAAAAAGCTCCAGCTCTTTGCCTAGTTTTCTGTGATCTCTCTTTTTCGCTTCCTCTAAGAGAACAAGATAATCAGTAAGTTCTTTTTGTTTTGGAAAAGTAATCGCATAGATTCTTGTAAGCTGCTTGCTTTTTTCGTCGCCGCGCCAGTAAGCTCCTGCTACATTCATCAATTTTACCGCCTTGATGAATGATGTATTGGGAATATGCGGCCCGCGGCACAGGTCTACAAAATTTCCCTGAGTATAAAATGTAATTGATCCATCTTCGAGCCCTTCCAACAAGTCAAGCTTATATGGATCTCCTTTTTTCTTAAAATATTCAATGGCTTCATTCTTGGAAACCGGTTTTCTTGTATACTCACTCTTGCTTCGCGCAAGCTCGAGCATTTTCTCTTCAATCTTTAAAAAATCATCAGAAGAAAATTCCTTGTCTCCGAAATCAACATCGTAGTAAAAACCGTTTTCAATAGCCGGTCCGATTCCGAATTTTACTCCGGGATATAAAGCTTCCAGGGCTTCTGCCATTAAATGCGCAGATGAATGCCAAAACGTAGATTTACCCTCCTTGTCGTTCCATGTAAGAAGTGTAACATTGGAATCCTGATCAATTGGTCTTGAAGAGTCGACTATTTCATTGTTGACTTTTGCTGCTAAAACATTTCTGGCGAGTCCTTCACTAATGCTCATAGCAATCGCATGACTCGTAACTCCCTTTGGAAATTCCTTTACGGTGCCGTCTGGTAATGTGATTTTTATCATTCTACTTAATTGAATCAGGCTTAACTTCTATTTTTGTACTGTCTGGATTGGTAATCAAAGGCACAAAGTTCCTCATTTCTTTCGAAGAATCCTTTGTATTGTTTAATTTTTTTGCCGAAGGTTTGAGAGAAGGTCTTCGGGTAGCAGTATCCGGCGGCCCCGGGACAACCTTCCTTGATGTATCAGCAAGTTTCGATTGGGCCGGCGACTGAATAATAACTGTATCCTTTTTTACCGGTGGATACAAAACATATAATTTGTCGAGCTTTTTCTTAACTTCTTTATTAGCGCTATCTATTTTTAAAATTTTTTCAAATAATGGGATGGTTAACTGTGCTCTGTTTTGTTTCTCGTAAATACCTGCAAGCAGCAGGTTAGACTTTAAAGAATAGGGAGAGTATTTTAACTCTTTCTGAAAATATTTTTCTGCATTAACCGAATCACCGTCAAGATAATATATCATCGCCAGTCTGTTATAGGCATCAACAGAGCCTGAATCATATTTAATGGAAGTCTGATAAAAATTCTTAGCTGCTTCCTTAAGATTATAACGCTCCAGAAATTTTCCCTCCAGTGCATAAAAATAAGCATCATCCGGATTAATAGATCGTCCTGCGGATAAAAAGACCCATGCAGAGTCCATTTTATTCCTGAGATAATAAATAGAGGAAAGCTCTTTATATACATCCAGGTTATTGGTATCTGCTTTCAGCGCACCGAAATAATTAGCAAGAGCCGAACTCGTATCTCCGCTTTCCGCAAAAATTTTGCCTTTAAGATAAAAAACATCAGAATGATAGGGAGTAAAAGCGATTGCCTCCTCTATATACTTTTGAGCCTCTGCTTGATCTTTATTTGCCAGATAAGACTTTGCCAGAATAATTTTTACTTCAGCATCTTTCAGTTTATAAGCCTCAGCAGTTTTTGCAGATTTGATGGCAGAAGAGTAATCTTTAAGTTTATAAAATATTTCTGCCTGCAGAAAATAATACTTCCCCTCTCCTTCCTTAAGTTTTAGAGATTGATTGATGTCTTTTAGAGCTTTGTTAAAATCTTCTCTTTCAAAATAAATTTTGGCACGCTTAAAATAGTGCTCAGAATTGTCAGGATCATTTTCTATAGCCTGGTGGAGTGCAAAGAGCTGAGATTCGGATAAATATTTTTTATCCATTTCATAAATTTTATCCTCATTTTTTTTCTCACAGCAGAATAAGAGAAAAACAGTTACAATTAATAATAGTTGAGCTATAATATTTTGTTTTACAATATTCATTTGTCCTAATGCCTAAGTAAGGTTAAGAAGCTAAAAAAATCATGGCAATCAAGTTAATCATTTAATCCAGGTCATAAAATAAACTGGAATGAAACTTTAACGCCAAAAGTATTTACTCCGGGTCTGTCTCTATATGTAATCCGGTGAAAAGCATCTACTCTCAACACTTTAAATATATTCTCTATCCCATATCCCAATTCCACATATGGTTTTTGCTCCAGAGAAGAGAATATTCTGATATTCTGTCCATTGGCATCTACAGATGGAATCATTTCCTGGTTTTTCCTGCTTATTCCCCCATATACAATCCCCCCTGTGGTCAAAAGTCTCCATTTTAGCTTTTTTATCAAGGGGATTCTGTTAAAAAATAAACCTTCAAAGTAGTGTCTATACTTTAATGCTGCATAATTATCACTTATAAACTCAAAATAGTTCATTAAGTTAAATGCTGCGGTTGTATAAAATGGCGATTCATTGCCAATATGAACCTCCAGCAAAGGATATGGCACCGGAGAAAAAATCCTGCCTGCAGAAAAATTAAAATACGTTCTTCCAAATGTTCCCCACCTAAATATATCGCTGATATCGAGGTTAAGCTTATGGTAATTAAACTGGCTGCCGAGAGCGCCTTTTAAACCCATGGTGTACCGCAAGGTAAATATGGGCCAACGCTTCGTACCCATACTGATACGATCATTATCATTTTGAAGAAAGAATTCATCCTTGGCATACCTTGATTCTAAAATTATCTCCGAAGTTGTAAAGCCAGTTTGTAAAGTTGAATCCTGCCGTTTCAAGTCATTATAATATGCGAAAGGATACAGCGGATCAAAAGTCCTGTTCTTTAAAATTATTTTCTGGGAAAAATCTTTTGAAAATTTCCTCTCAAACCGAACCATATTCTGAGTACTGTAATAAGGCCCTCTTAAAGTTCCCCAACGTGAAAAAGCCAGGAAGATATTATTATTGCCAGAATTTAATATATCCCATGCCAGTCCAAGCTGATCGATATCTTCTCTCCTCTCTACTCCTATTACTGTCCAGTTGTGCCGCGACAAAATGTAATTAGCTTCGGCGCCATATTTCCATCGCTCATCCAATGTTCCATAGGCAGCATATGCTTTGAATATCCAGCGATTGCTGAAATCTATATTGGTTTTAAATCCTAATCTTATTCTATGTCCTTCAATATTATTATTGGCATATAAGAACAAATAAGGGCCGATGTCAATTTTTCCAACTTTTTTATATCCGTTGACAGCAACATTTAAAATTTCCACATAGGTTTTTACCAGAGGAACATTCTTAATAGAGTCTATCATAGAGTAGACATACTTATCCGCGGTAGTCATGGAATCATGTCTGCGTTCGTCCCAAAACTCTTTAGATTTCATAGTAGCATCTTCTTCCACCACCAGCAGTTCATCATAGAATTCAGGAGGCCTTGGATGATTGATATTAAAATATCTGTTCGAAGTATAAAATTTTGCAAGCAATCCGGTAGAATTACTTTTTAGTTCGGCAATATCAATCAGCACACGCGTCTTCACGGGAAGCCATGCACCTTCTGAAGAAGGATCAAGCTCTTGCTGGATTTTAATTTTCTCTATATAATTAAGATTTGCTTTTTTATCGATCGTGGCTTCAATTTGCTTTAGTGCAAAAGTAGTATCATTGATCCAGATGGTACCGGTAAAAGCCAGGTCTTGTTCTCTCCTGGGTTTAAAATCAATTTTGTAACACCACTTGTCTCCTATAAACATGCTATCGTCCAGCACATATTCATAAAAGCCCTGCCATTCATCTGCAATAGGTGAAACAAAATCTTTTTCCAGAATATTAAGCCAGTTGCGGTAAAAATTATATTCCTGGAATGAACTCCCTATCAGTTGAGAAGTAAGACTTCCGTCTGTAATACCGATACCACTGATTTTTGTAGCAATAATTACTTCTTTAGTCTTATCAGGATTTGCCCGGTGATAATAATTCGATAAGGCTTCAGATACAAAAACAGGAAGCACTGGCTTGCCATCTTCGCCCGCTCTTGCTTTTACACTATCGAGCATTTTTGCTATCTGCTGCATTACTTTTTTATCCTGAAATTTTTCAGAGACGTTATCCAGGCTTATTTCTATTTTATTAAAGCTTTCGTACTCATAAGCGCTTAATTTTCTTTTATCATTTTTATCCTTATTCTTTATTACATTTCTCATAACGGGAAAAGCCGGATTTTCTCTTCCTGTAATTACAATTTCTTCAAAACTGGATACCTCGGGAGATAATTGAAAATCGATAGTCTGGGTTACTCCCTTCACTATTGCCTTGGTACGGGAAGTGTACCCAAAAAATGAGCAGGTAACCGAGTCTTTTGGTGTGCTGGTTTTAATGGTATAGAATCCATCGAAATCAGTAGCCGTTCCTATATTGGTTTCTTTAAAATAAATATTGGCGAAAGGAAGAGGTTCCCCTGTCTCGGCATCCGTTACTTTTCCGTTGACAATAGTTTCCTGAGATAATCCTGAAAATGACATTAAAGTCAAAAAAACAAAGAGTAAATTATATTTTTTAAAACCTTTCAACTTTAAACTTTTAACTTAAAACCTTATTCAATATTAATATCGATTTCTTCTCCTAAAAATTTAGGTTCTTTATTCAATAAGTATAAATCAACAATTGCTTTACACCTTGCAAAATATTCTCTGGTCAATGTAGTAAGGGAAAAAGCTTTAGGCACCTGCTCTGTCGTAAATGCGACTGCATCTATTCCATAATATCTACTTATGAACAATGCTCTGTAACTATGAAATTCCTGTGTAATAATAGTGAGCCTTCTCTGCTGAAAGACTTTCTTACTTCGCACTACTGAATCGAAAGTCCTTAATCCGAATTTATCTAAAGTAATAGCGCTTACCGGAATGCCATATGCCAGTAAAGCCTTCTTCATATCCTTAGGCTCATTATAATAAGCAGAGGAATCACCGCTTAAAATAAAATGTTTTACCTTTCCTGCTTTATACAATTTTACAGCCGCCTCTATCCTGTATTTAAAAAATAAATTTGACCTGCCCGAACGGGAATACTTGCTTGTACCAAGCACTAATGCCACATCATTGGCTGGGATTTTTTCTGGAGAGAAATATATATTATCTTCGGTTGACTCCACTACCCATAGGTTTGAACCGAAAAGAAAAATCAATAAAATTATTATTGCCGGTAAGAGAAATTTTACAAATATTTTTTTGATCGACCGCACTATGGTATTTTTTACTGTTGATTTCTGTTATAATATTCCTGCTCTAACAAGTCTGCATTTTTAATAATTGTTTTAATCCAGCCAAGCTTTATATCTTCTTTTTCCTGTAGAGACAATCTCCAGTCAACATCGGAATTTCTTAATCGCGATATGATCTCATGAATACAAATTGCAGCGCTCACGGATATATTCAGGCTTTCTGTAAATCCATACATAGGGATTTTAACAAAGCCATCTGCCATCTTCATTACATCCTCGCTTAAGCCATCTTTTTCATTACCGAATATTAATGCCATTTTATCATGCAATGGTAACTCCTCTATGTCTACATCATTTTTATGAGGACTTGTAGCAAGTATTTTATAGCCTTTAGCCTTTAAATCCCTTAAACATAACTCCGTATTGTTGGAGTTTGAATGGGAATATTTAATAATATCAACCCATTTTGAAGAGCCTAATGTTACATCAGGATTTACAGTATACTTATTTCTGTTCTCAATGATATGCAAATCCTGAATACCAAAACAATCACAGGTGCGTACGACGGCACTGGCATTGTGAGGCTGATAAATATCTTCCACCACTATAGTGAGATGCCTGGTGCGTGATTCCAGCACTTTATCTATCAGCTGCCGCTTGTTTTCGGTTATGAATTGAGAGAGATATTCGATAAGTGTATGTTTCATAATGCTGGGTGCTGTGTGCTGAGGCAAGAGGAACGGACTCTCAACTCAGCCACAGCACTCATCTCTTATTTTTTCTTAGGCTTAAAATCCAATTCAATAGTCGTGCCAGCTCCATAGGCTTCCTTCTTTCCTCCTTTGCCTTTTTTCCCTTTAGTCACTACCGGTTTTTTCTTACTGGTTTTCTCGCTTTTGAAAGACTTATCTTTTGCCGGCGCTGACTTTTTATCCTCTGCCTTTTTCTTTTCTTCCAGTGCAGGTTTCTTTTCTAAAATCACAGGTTCTTCAAACAAATTATCTTTACCAGGCTCAGATTCAACTAACTTGATGTTGGATACTTTATTACTTGTCAATTTATTACCGATCGCTTTCCAGCCTTTTACCTCGATAAACTCATCCAGCTTAATTACTTCACCTTTCCCTCTTCCATATTCTACTTTTACTTCCGGATTTGATGCAGTTGAAGCTACAATCAATTTTGAGCCAGGAGATTCCGATATAAATGGAAATTTCTTTCCGATGGTGGTAGTCTCTACCATAAATCTTTTTACGTAATAATTATTACTTTCTCCATCCAGGTGAATGGCTGATATTACCAGTTCAGGATTATACTTATCAATAGCAGCAATCAATGGCGGCTCATACCGGTTGGTTAGTTCGTAAGATGTTAATTCATAAGAACCGTCTTTATACACTACAATCACTTTATCTTCACCTTCAAACTTTCCAAGATATTTTCCGCGGTTATCATAGTTAAGTCTTCCGACAGTATCATCATACCAGATTTTAGTACCCTGAAGTGTGGTAACACCGGCGGTCTTGAGCGTAATTTTTTTCACGGGATATTTGGTAAGAATATTTCCCATCGAAGACCTGCCTTTGATATCCAATGTGGCGAAATCAAAATCAAAAACTTTTATTCTTGCTTTAGCAGACGGATGCAGCGTTACCAATACACCTTCTGCTTCTCCATTAGGATTAGCAGAAAAGTAATGTACCTTAGATCCTTTTCCACCTTTGGTGAGATCATATTCTTTATCCCTGATGACCCCTCCCATCTGAAACCTCTTCACATAGGATGTGCCGCTTTCACCATCTACATATACCATGTTGTACACCATTCTGTCATCGGTCTTTTTAAATACAGTGGCATGTATGATATCTTTCCCGACAAAGACCTTCTCTCCTATTTTTTTCACCACAGAGACACCGTCTCTTCTGAAGACAACTATATCATCCAGATCCGAACAGTCGCAGATATATTCATCTTTTTTCAAACCATAACCAATAAATCCTTCCTGCCTGTTTATATATAATTTCTGATTGGCAGCAGCTACAACGCTTGCAGAAATTGTATCGAAAGTTCTGATCTCTGTTTTTCTTTCTTTTCCTGCTCCATACTTTTTAAGAAGATCCTGGAAATACCTGATCGCAAAATCAACCAGGTTTGCAAGATTATGCTTTGTTTCTTTTAACTCTTCTTCCAGCTTTTTCATCAGTTCATCTGCCTTAAAGGCATCGAACTTAGATATACGCTTAATCTTGATCTCTGTAAGCCTTACCAAATCTTCTTCCGTAATTTCCCTGTAGAATTGTTTCTTATAAGGCTTAAGACCTTTATCGATGGTTTTTAAAACATCTTCCCAGGTAGTACACTCTTCAATGTTTCTGTAAATTCTTTTTTCGATGAATATTTTCTCCAGCGAAGCATACAGCAACTTTTCCATCAGTTCTTTTTTCCTGATCTCAAGTTCCTGTTTTAAAAGCTCAACGGTTTTGTCTGTAGAAATTCTAAGAATTTCATTTACACTTAAGAAGTGCGGCTTGTCTTCGATGATAACACAAGCATTGGGAGAAAGAGATACCTCACATTCGGTGAACGCATACAGCGCATCAATAGTAATATCCGGAGAAGTTCCGGGCTGAAGCTGAATCTGGATCTCTACATCCTTTGCGGTGTTATCTATTACTTTTTTAATTTTAATTTTTCCATTGTCGTTTGCTTTTACAATGGAATCCATTAAACTTTGAGTAGTCGTGCTGAACGGAATATCTTTAATGACTAAAGTCTTTTTATCCAGCTCTTCAATTTTAGCCCGTATTCTTACCCTTCCTCCTTTTTCTCCTCCATTATAATTTGAAACGTCTATATATCCCCCTGTAAGAAAATCAGGATACAGGTTAGGTTTTTTCTTTTTCAGAATTCCTATGGAAGCCTCGATCAGCTCACAGAAATTGTGAGGCAAAATTTTAGTGGCCAGTCCAACTGCAATACCTTCTACTCCCTGGGCAAGAAGCAATGGAAATTTAACCGGTAAAGTTACAGGCTCTCTTTTTCTTCCGTCGTATGATAACTGCCATTCGGTAGTCTGATCGTTAAAGATTACATCGAGCGCAAACTTAGAAAGTCTTGCTTCTATATATCGTGCTGCAGCAGCGCTATCTCCTGTTCTTACATCTCCCCAGTTACCCTGCGTATCCAGCAAAAGATCTTTCTGACCTATATTTACAATGGCATCTCCTATGGAAGCATCACCATGGGGATGATATTGCATGGTCGATCCGATCACATTGGCAACTTTGTTAAACCTTCCGTCATCCATTTCCTTCATCGCATGAAGGATCCTTCTTTGCACAGGCTTCAAACCATCTTCAATTGCAGGAACAGCTCTTTCCAGAATTACATAAGAGGCATAATCCAGGAACCAGGTTTCATACATACCCGATACCGGTCCGATCTCATGAATAATTTCTTCTTCTTTGGTTTTCTTACTCTTTGCCATTTCTTCTCTGAAATTTTAATTGCGTAATTTAGGGAATAAAAATAAGCAGATTTATAGTGTGGATAAAATAATAAGGCCTTATTTTTGGCTTGAATATGAGAACGATCGCTAAAATATTTTTCATAAGCTTAATGTTTTTATCCGGCTGCAAGGAAACCCCTAAGCTGGAAGGTTTCCGCTCACAACTCTGGATAGAGGACAAGAATGGCTGCAATGGCAAACGTACTTATCTGGCAGAAATATTATTATCGAAAACTACTGAACTAAAAGGCACAGACGATGATGATCTGGTAAAAATTTTAGGCAAGCCGGATAAATATGAAGGCGGTGACAGAGGAAAAAGAGTCTATTACTACTACACCCAGCAAGGCTCTCAATGTGGATCAGGTCTGTTGCTGGAGGGCACCAAAATCATGATAGAGTTTGATGCATTAGGCAAGGTTAGAATGATAACAGAGAGAAAATATTAACCGCTGGTTGAATGATGTAATGATGAGTGTGATTAAGCTTTCGTTGGTTTGTAAGCCTTTTGAATTGCAGGCAAGGTGAACTGAAGTTTAATAGCATACCAACTTCCAGTTTAAAAGCCTCAAATAATTAAGCGCCTGAGCAAGGTGAACATTTTCCAAATTAGCTAGGCTTTTAATTCAACCAAAATTTTATCCTCGATCAAAAAATCCACCCGTCTTAATCCTACTTCAATCCCGTCATAAAAATTGGCATTTCCAATTCTCTTATAAAAGAAAGCTTTTCTTTATTAAGTTCTATAGCTAGGGATCTTTGATACACAACCTCTTGGAAACCATTGCCAAGTTGATTATGAACCTTTAAAGCGCAATTAATAATCTTACTGGTCAGATCTGAATATTTGTAATTGTTATTAACAAAAGATTTTGTTTGTCCATAGCTGCAAAAATCAAATTAGAAAATCAAGACAATCACAAAATCATTTAATCAGCGGTTCAGAGCTTTCCTCCTCAACCAGTATTGTACTCCCCTTTCTTTAGACCACTATTACTACTATCGTAGTTGTTTTCTTTTTGCTTCTTTTTCTTTTAAA
>JAIERY010000292.1 GCA_019746425.1 Cytophagaceae bacterium | reverse complement strand
AAACAGCGAAGAAAGAAGCCAGTATTTTACTGTAAATGCTTCCACAGGTACTACCATTACCGGCGCTGAAGGAACAAAGATTGCCATTCCGGCAAATGCATTTGTAACAGCCGGCGGCGCTCCTGTTACAGGTAATGTTACATTCGAGCTGAAAGAAATTTTTGATAAATCAGAAATGATTTTATCTGACAGACCAACCATTGCTTACGGGCAAATATTAGTATCGGGTGGTGAGTTTTATGTAGGCGCTACACAAAATGGTAATGAGCTTTACCTGGATGATGATAAGCAATTGTATTTTGAAACTCCGGCAGACAGCATCAATCCAAATATGGATTTATTTGTAGGCACAGATTCAAGCAGTGGTTTCACCTGGACACCTGTGCAGACTTCAAGTGATTCTACCAACTGGCAGGATACCCTTACAGGAGGAAACAACAACCAGACTTATTTCTTCTATGACAATTCATTCCCTTACAATTATATCTATGCTATTAATGAGATGGGATGGATCAATTGCGATTACTTCTGGAACAATCCGAATCCAAATACTACGGTGACAATTAACTTTGGAAATAAGCCGGGAGATCAATGCGCTGCATTTATAGTATTTAAAAATATAAATTCTGTCATCAGGGTGTACGACTGGAATTCAACATACAGCACTTCTAATGTGCCTGTTGGATCGGAAGTAACTCTGGTAGGCGTTGCCGTAAAAGACGGGAAAAAATATCTGGCAAAATCAAACCAGACAATCACTGCAAATCATAATGCAACACTTAACTTCTCGGAAGTAAGTGACAGTCAATTGGAGTCGGAACTGGGTACTTTAGATTAACTATATAGCATAGTGATCAGAAAGGGGGCGTTCGACTCCTGCCCCCTTTCATTTTTTTACGTATAAAGAAACAGGAATAAATAAAAGGAATTAATAGCCATTTAAAACCAAAATGAATAAATGTTATACCAATAAAATGTTGTAAATTAGAGTCTTGCAATTAATCTAGGGAATGACGGACGAACAACTTATTGAAGGTTGTAAACAAGGCAAACACGCCGCTTTTGAAGCATTGTATAAGAAATATGCAACGCGGATGATGGCTATTGCCCAGAGGTATTGCAATACCACATTTGAAGGCGAAGACATTTTACAGGATGCATTTATAAAGGTATTTAAGAAGATAGATACTTTTGACAGCAAAGGTTCATTTGAAGGATGGTTAAGAAGAGTAGTCGTGAATACTTCCATTAATCATTATCATCAGACCTATAAACAGAAGCTGAATGTAGATTACGATTATGTGCCGGATACAGAAAACATCTCTCCGGATGCTATTTCAAAACTGAGCAATGAAGAATTGCTCAATGTGATACAGGAACTTCCGGAAGGCTATAGGATGGTGTTTAACCTTTATGTAATGGAAGGATATACGCATAAAGAAATTGGGGATTTATTAAATATAAATGAAGGGACTTCCAAGTCCCAGCTTGCAAAAGCCAAGAATATGATCAGAAGGTTATTGTGTAAATATAACATCATAGCGAATGCATCATAATGATGAAATAGAAAACATATTCAGGAATAGATTTGAAGATTCCGAACACCCTGTTTCTGACAGAGTGTGGGAGAATATTCAAAAAACTTTACCTCCTGAAAATTCTTCCCCGGCCAGACCATGGTATTACAGTCCGCTTGCTATTGTAGCGGGATTGGTAATCACAGCATCCACTATTACAGGTATTGCTATTTATTCGTCTGATAACAATGAAAGCCAGGAGATCAGCATTGCTCAGAATGAGAATGCTGAAGACATAATCAATTCCAATAAATCCGGCAGACTGAGTGAGAATGACAACAGCATTAATGTAAATCGGAACGAGTTGGCCAATACAAAGGATGTTGTTTCTGATAATTCAGTTACCACGAATTATAATGGGAATGAAGATAAAGCGAACAATGATATTTATGCGGTGAACGATAAGAATGAAAGAGTCAATAAAAATATAAATGATAAATCAAGGCCGGAAAAAGTTAATGTAAACAGGGATAGCAGGACGGATAACAACAAGGAATTCGCCACGGATGATAAAATACTAAAAGGGAATAAAATATTAAATACAGAAACCGTTAACACGGCTGATGTGAAGCTGACTGATAATAACAATCAGGTAATAAAGACTGAGGATAAAATTAAAAAAGATCAGAATTACATTTCTGAAAATAAGGAAACGGCAGAAGATAAAGTTACAGATAAAACAGAGAACGAAGAAACAGTTGTTCAGAACAATTCAGAGAATAAGCTAAATAAAGAAAATACTGTAACAGATAACAGTGAGATAGTCAGCGAAACGACCATTAACAAAGATCTTTCAACCAGCTATAATACTACTGCTCTGACAAATAATTCAGATACACTTCTTAACAAGGAGCTGAAAAAAGATTCTCTTCTGGCGGAAGAAAAGACGGATGCACCTGATACGACAACAGAGGCAAAGAAGGAAGAGAAGACCAAACGCGGGTGGAATCCTCTGTATGCTGAACTGGTAGTTGGCCCCGGTTTTGCCTATAGAAATATTTCGGGAGATGAAGCGCTTGTAAATAACAGAAATCAGTATGAGGATGACAAGACTACATTCAATGGCGGTATAAGATTTAATTATGCCCTGACAAGATCATTGAGTATAGGTACAGGATTGGTATTCTCCGGTTATGGCGAGAAGTATAAGTTTGATAAACAGTATGAAGGAGAATGGAAGTATAATGGATATTGGTATCAGGATACATCTACCGGAAATAATGATCCAATATTTGTTAAAACCGATTCATTTTATACTAAACGTCCTGATGTAAATTACAGCAGCAGGAATTATTACAGGTACATGAGCATTCCTGTATTTGTAAACTACGCTTTCGGTCAGCAGAAATTAAGATTCAATTTAGGGGCGGGCTTTGCATCGAGTGTTCTATTGGCCGCGCATACCTCAAGACTGCATGATTCAACCTATGCCGTGATTTCAGAAAGTTCTTCAGGAGAAAGCAATCCATTCAGAAAAGTGAATCTGAGCTTTATGGTAATGCCGGGCGTGATCTATGATGTGAATAATAAATTGAAGCTTCTATTTGAAATGCAATACACTCAGTTCATCAATTCAATATACCAGGATAACTATCCTGTTCAGTTAAGACCATATTCCCTAGAGGTAAAAGTGGGGGTACGCTATTTGATTAATAATAGAGTGCTTATTAAATAAATAGCCAGGGGATTTATTTCCCCTGGCCCTGCTTTTTGATATCCTTTTATTAATTTATTCTTAAAAACTATAGCAACGCTTATTAATTTTCAGGTAAAAGTCCATTGAAGGGTTTTTGTTTTAATAATCCTGTCAATCTTTGATCCCTGAAAACCTGTTCAGACAATTATTTCTTATTCGCTACGATTTCAAATTCCATTTCAATTTCATCATAAATAAAATTGTCTGGTCCCATTCCTCCGAATTTTTTAGATCCAAATCTCACATTCCATTTTGTTCTATCAAGAACAGCACTTCCTTTTGATTTAGCCTTATCGCCATCAATTTTATTTTCAGCAGTAACGCTGATTTTTTCAGCCTTTCCTTTTAAAGTAAGATTTCCATTTATAATATCTTTTCCATCAGGACCTGGTTGGATATCGGTAATTTCAAAAGTTGCGGTAGGATACTGATTAACTCCGAAGAAAGAAGTATCTTTCAAATGACCAATCAGCTTGGCATTATCCTTTTTGTCCTTAATGTCTTCATTGGCAATACTGTTCATATCAATTATTATTGAACCTCCTACAAGCACATTACCCATAGTTTTTAATTCTCCGCTCTGAATTTTAATTGTTCCATTGTGAGATCCTGTAACTTTCTTTCCTTTCCATTTAATAATGCTTTGTGCAGTATCAACGGCAAAGGCTGCAGGCTCACCTTTTGCTATAGTATCTTTTTTGGTAGTGTCTTGTTGTCCCTCCTGACCTTTTTTCTCGCATGCCAGAACGAAGATTCCTGCTGTTAACAGGCAAAAAATGATATTTAATTTTCTCATAGTGTTAAAAAGTTTAGTTAAGTATAGTATTCCGAAACTGAAATATGTTAGAAATGTTTAAACAATTATCCGCTAAAATAGAAAAGAATTGATTAAATGTTTAAACACTGAAATATTTTTTTTCTGTATTCAATCTCACCAGTTTAAGCCGTTTTTAATCCTGTTAATCCCTGCCTGCCTGCCTGCCGGCAGGATTTAATCCTACAAATCCTTTTCAGATAATCCTGTTCAGACATTTTACTCCACCAACACAAACGCTCCCCAGAAATACGGATCTTTGAATTTGGTTTTTAATTCCACCTGGGCCTTCTTAAAGGCATCCTGTTTGCTACCGCTCAAAGAATAATATTTGTAGAAAGAAGTCATCAGCTGTTTGGTGGCTTCATCATTTACTTTCCATAAGCTCATAATAATCGCTTTCGCTCCAGCTACCTGGAATGCCCTCTGCAAGCCATATACACCTTCGCCGTTTTTCACATCTCCCAATCCTGTTTCACATGCGCTCAGTACAACGATCTCTGTATTGTCTAGCTGCATGTTCATTACTTCATAGGCAGTTAAAATTCCATTCTCACTTTTTCCTTCTACAGCCGCTTCAGCTCCTGCCACCATCAGTCCGGATCGCAGCAGAGGGTTCTCTTTTGCCTTGGTAGATTCAATCCCGAAAACTTTTTCATCGGAGGCTTCATCGGGTTCAGGCTGGAAGAATCCATGCGTGGCGATATGTAAAATCTTCGGACTCTTTACCGATTTTATATTCTGCTCGCTGGCATCTGCCTGCATTAAAACCTTAGAGGTATATTTTCCTGTAGTAAGTATTGGTTTGATGGCTTCTATCTCTGCTTTGGTGCCGGGAAGTTTTACGATGCTTCCTGCAGGCCCATAATCAGGAAAGCCGATGAGTGTTGCATTGTTTGTGAGTGAAGAAGGTTTAGCGGTTTTTATTTTCAGAATTTCTTTGGAGTTGGTAACGACCCTGATATTTTTGGAATCTACCAGGAATGTTCCCTGCGGAGTAAGCAAGGTATTCAGATTAATCTGGTTGTAAATCCCATCGAGTGAAACGAAAAGGTTTTTTTTGGTAGCAACTTCCTTATCTATTTTACTCCAGTATTGCGCATAAGATGTTTCATCTTTTATTTTCTGCTTGATCGAATTTTTATAGAGGTTATAATATTTTTTCTCCAGCTGCTTTCCATTGTCCAGTATTACCATTACTGGCGCAGCAGAATTTTCTTTGGTAAGGATCAACACCGCATAAATCACAGTGTCGGTAAAAACTTTATTGAACTTGTAAAACTGGATGATCTCAATGGCTGCTTCATTCACTTCCAGTTTTTCCCTGATGGATTGATAGGTAATGTCATCGGATGTATCATACTCCTGCTGAAACTCTTTTGATTTTGCCGATAATTTTTTCTCTCGGTCATTGGCAACTTTCTCGAGCGAATCGATCTTTATTTTTTCTGTGGCAAGTTCTTCTTTTGATAAAGTATATAACCTTGCCAGGTTTTCTTTTTCATCCAGCCACGCCAGGTATTCACTGATCAGGTCTTTATCGCCGCTATTGAGTATCTGTTGTTTTACTTTATTGGTAGCATTAAGAAGCAGCGCTTTAGTTGCCAGCTGGTAATTGTATAAGTCTCCTGTTAAGGACGGATCCGATTTTTGCGCATCCATTACAAAAGAATTAAACCTTTGAAATTTCGGCCTGATCTTCTCCCAGAATTTTGCTTTCTCCGCTTCAGACATCGGCGCAAAATAATGATGTATATGTTCGATGTTTTTGTTCAATACCTGCTTCAGCGATTGTGAAGCTTCGCTCATTCTTCCTGTCTGCCAGTACAAAAGCCCCAGACTCTCAATAGAGTTGATATATTCCGGATGTTCTTCTCCTAATGCTTCTTTTCTTATGTCCGCCACCTGCTTTAAGAGCGGTTCCGCTTCTGCGTTCCTGTTGCTTACCCTGTAGAAATTTCCAAGATTGCTTATAGCAGAAGCATAAGACGGATGCTTTTCTCCGAATTGTCTTTTATAGATATCTGCCGAGCGCTTCAGTAAGCTTTCCACCTGATCATATTTATTCATCAGCATGTACAGTGCGGCAAGATTATTTAAAAGGTGCGCATAGTCGGGGTGATTGGTTCCTAATTTTCCTTCTTTGATCCTGATGGCTTTGTTATAAATCGCTTCTGCCTCAGGATATTTTTTCATATCCTGGCAGAGCAAGGCAAGGTTCACCATCAGCCTCACATAGTTGGTAGATTTTTCTTTTAAGGTTTGTCCGGCAATGTCAATGGCCTGCTGCAAAACAGGTTCTGCCATATTATATCTTCCGATGATCTGGTAAAGCATCGCCTGGTTATTCAGCGAAAGCGCATAAGGCACAGAGTTTTTCCCTACAGTCTGCTCATTGATCCTGATGGCCTGATTAATAAGTTGCTCCGACTCATTGTATTTGCCCATCTCTTTATAGAGCACGGCCAGATTATTAACCGAGGCCGCATAGGCAGCATTATTTTCTGTAAAAATTTCCTTCCTCAGATCGAGAGCAGTCTGGGTAAATTTTTCTGCCAGCATGTAACGGCCCGTAGTATGGTAAAGCAGGCCCAGGTTGCTGAGTGTCAGAGCGTATATAGGATGTTTGGTCTCACTTTGCCCTTCGTAGATCCTGATGGCTTTTTTGAAGGAAACTTCTGCTGCGGTGAAATGGTTGTTGGCATAAAGCATTTCTCCCAGGTCATTGTAGTTGGAAGCTTTGTCGAGAGGAGTATTTGCTTCACTGTCAGTACTTTTTACCACTTCCAGGAAAATCTTCTGCTGTTTCTTGTACCTTTCTTCGGTTTCATACAAGCCGGCATTGTCACTAAGCGCTACTGCATAATTGAATGAAGCCTCGTCATATTCCTTGCGGGCCTCTGTCATTTTTGTGAGCATTGCACCTTTGAGCTTGGTTAGGCCATCTCTCGTATTGACATTTCCTACGATCTTTTTGGGATCAAATTGTCCAAAACTTTTGTTAGAGACCCAAACCAAAAGGGTCAGCAGTAAAAAGATGTTTAATTTCATATATAACTATTAAAGGATGCTCAAAGGTAATTCAAATAAAAATCCAAAACTCATAGTGCTTTTCACATATAATTTGTATATTTAAAGAATCACCCAATTAAAATATTATCCTAAGTAGTTTAACTTGGATAATTCTAATATAAAAAAAGTATCATGTAAGAAAATGGTATGTGATTAGAATTCCATTTTAGAATAATTTAAGATAATTTTGTAAGAATGTCCCCTTAGGTAAAGGGGCATTATGGTCTAAAGGGGTTTCGTGAAAGAAAGGCAGCAGGGAAACAGACCTTAGAAAGTTTATATTTATCCCTTTTTTATCGGAAGCGGAAATCAGAGTAGTAAACTATTGCATTATAAATTGAAAAGAATGGCAGAACAGAAACACCCCGGATTGTATGATGAAAGCTTTGAGCATGACTCATGCGGTATAGGTTTTGTTGCTAATTTAAAAGGCAGAAAGTCCCACAATATTGTTGAAGATGCACTGAAGATGCTGGAGCGTATGGAGCACAGAGGTGCCTGTGGCTGCGAAAGCAATACAGGAGATGGTGCAGGGATATTAATCCAGATTCCCCACGAATATTTTGTAGACGTGTGCGTGAAGCTTGGAATAAAACTTCCGGCTTACGGACAGTATGGAGTAGGACAGGTGTTCTTCCCTAAAGATGAAAAATTAAGAGAAGACTGCAGAGCCATTCTGAACAGGAATATCGAGAAACTTGGAATGACATTGCTTGGATACAGGAAACTTCCTGTGGTCAATGATATGATTGGTCCAAGCGCATTGGCAGTAGAGCCTCAGATGGAACAGGTATTCATCAAGAGACCTGATCACATCACCAACCCTGATGATTTCGAAAGAAAACTTTTTGTATTAAGAAATTATGTGACTCGTCTTGTTCGCGAATCTGTGAACATGCCCGATGTCAGAAATGCTTTTTATTTTACTTCCCTTTCCTATAAAACGATTACTTACAAAGGTCAGTTTACTACAGGGCAGGTAAGACAATATTTCCCTGATCTGAGAGAAAAAGGAGTGGTATCTGCCCTGGCAGTAGTTCACTCAAGATTCTCTACCAATACGTTCCCTTCATTCAGATTGGCGCAGCCATTCAGATACATTGCTCACAACGGTGAGATCAACACTGTAAAGGGGAATGTGAACTGGATGAATGCACAGGAAGCAAGTCTTACTTCAAAATATTTTACCAAGGAAGAACTCGAAATGATTCTTCCGATTTGTGATATCACTGCATCAGATTCAGCGAACCTGGATAACGTAGTGGAACTGCTTACTCTCACCGGAAGATCTCTTCCTCATGTGATGATGATGCTTATTCCTGAAGCATGGGATGGCAACAAAGACATGAACGATGTGAAGAAAGGTTTCTACGAATACCATGCAGCGCTGATGGAGCCCTGGGATGGTCCTGCATCGATTTCATTTACCGATGGAAAAATTGTAGGAGCTACATTGGACAGAAACGGTTTAAGACCATCAAGATGGTGCGTGACCGATGATGATATCGTGATCATGGCTTCTGAAGCGGGAGTGCTTGAAGTGGATCCTGCAAAGATTGTGAAGAAAGGTCGTCTTCAGCCTGGAAAAATGTTTGTGGCAGATTTAGAGCAGGGAAGAATTATAAGCGATGAAGAATTAAAACAGGACGTCTGTTCAAGACAGCCATACAAAGACTGGCTGAAGCACAAAATAAAATTAAAGGAGCTTCCTGAACCTCCTAACGCATTCAATCAGCCGGATGAAAGAACATTGCTGAAAAGACAGCAGGTTTTTGGATATACCAATGAAGACCTGAAAGTGATCATTGCAGAAATGGCGCAGACAGGAAAAGAGCCTCTTGGTTCTATGGGAACCGATACTCCTCTTGCGATACTTTCTGATCAGGCACAGCATTTATCAAGCTACTTCAAGCAGTTATTCGCACAGGTAACCAACCCTCCGATCGATCCGATCAGGGAGAAAATGGTAATGTCGCTGGTGTCTTATGTGGGAGGTTCTCAGAATCTTCTTGAAGAAACACCGCAGCACTGCAGACAGGTAGAATTGAATCAACCTGTACTTACCAATAAAGATTTAGAAAAGATCAGGCACCTGGATCAGGAATATTTCCAGGCAAAAACCATCCAGATGTATTTCAAAGCAGATGGCAAGCCGGGTTCTTTGGACAAAGCGCTGGCAAGAGTTTGTCAGTACGCGGCGGATGCAGTAGAAGATGGTTTCTCTATCATTCTTCTTTCAGACAGAGCGGTAGACAACAGTCATGCTGCTATACCTTCTTTGCTTGCAACTTCCGCGGTACACCATCACCTGATGAGAAAAGGATTAAGAGGAAAGGTAGGAATCGTAGTGGAAGCAGGAGATGCATGGGAAGTTCATCACTTCGCAACGTTGATCAGTTTTGGCGCTTCTGCGATCAATCCTTATCTGGCATTTGAAACAATACTTGAATTAAAGAAAGATAATATCATTAAAGGAGACCTGAATGAGGAGAAGATGTATAAGAATTACATCAAGGCAATCAACGAAGGATTGCTGAAAGTATTCTCTAAAATGGGTATCTCTACACTTCAGTCATACCAGGGCGCGCAGATATTCGAAGCGCTTGGTATCAGCAAAGAAGTGATCGATAAATATTTTACTACTACTGTTTCAAGAATCGGCGGATTGTCATTAGACGATATTGCGAAAGAAGCTTTAGTGAAACATAAGCTTGCATATCCTGACAAACCTATTCCTAACCCTAAACTGGAAGTGGGTGGAGTGTATCAGTGGAAGAGAAGAGGAGAGTTTCACTTATTCAATCCTCAGACAATACACTTATTACAGCAGTCAACCAAGACAGCAGATTTTCAGCTGTTCAAAAAGTATTCAAAGCTTGTAAATGATCAGAGCTTAAAAGCCTGCACCTTGAGAAGCTTGTTGAAATTTAAAACTCAGGAGCCTGTACCTCTTACTGAAGTAGAACCGATAGAAAGCATCTTCAAAAGATTTGCGACCGGTGCTATGTCATTTGGTTCCATTTCTCATGAGGCGCACTCTACGCTTGCCATTGCGATGAACAGGATTGGCGGTAAGAGTAATTGCGGTGAGGGCGGAGAAGACGAGATCAGGTTTGAGAAAAAAGCAAACGGTGACTGGGAAAGATCTGCTATCAAGCAGGTGGCTTCCGGAAGATTTGGAGTAACAAGTTATTACCTGGCTAATGCCGATGAGCTTCAGATCAAGATGGCTCAGGGAGCGAAGCCAGGAGAAGGCGGGCAATTACCAGGACATAAAGTAGATGACTGGATCGGAAGAGTACGTCACTCAACTCCAGGCGTGGGATTGATTTCTCCTCCTCCACATCACGATATTTATTCTATCGAAGATCTTGCTCAGCTGATATTTGATTTGAAAAATTCTAATCCAAAAGCAAGAATCAGTGTGAAGCTGGTATCTGAAGCAGGCGTTGGTACCATTGCGGCAGGTGTTGCAAAAGCACATTCTGATGTAGTATTGATTTCAGGATACGACGGAGGAACAGGGGCATCGCCAATCTCTTCTATCAAGCATGCAGGTTTGCCATGGGAGCTTGGCGTGGCAGAGACTCATCAGACACTTGTAAAAAATAAATTAAGAGGAAGAATTGTAGTTCAGACAGACGGACAAATTAAAACCGGAAGAGACCTTGCCATTGCAGCATTGCTTGGAGCAGAAGAGTGGGGAGTGGCAACAGCGGCTCTTGTTACTTCAGGCTGTATCATGATGCGTAAGTGTCATTTAAATACCTGTCCGGTCGGAGTAGCTACTCAGAATAAAGAACTAAGAGCATTGTTTACTGGTAAGCCTGACTATGTAGTGAATCTTTTTACATTCCTTGCAATGGAATTGAGAGAAATCATGGCAGAGCTTGGTTTCAGAACAGTGAATGAAATGATAGGCCAGGTAGATAAACTTGAGCTGCGAGATGATATTTCTCACTGGAAACATAAGACGATCGATCTTAAGGCGGTACTTCATAAAGAGAATGCTGGTCCTGAAGTGAAGATCTATAAACAGGAAGAACAGGATCATGCCATTGATGGAGTACTGGATCATACCTTGATCGACCTTGCGAAGCCGGCATTGGATCATCAGAAAACAGTATTCAAGGAATTTAAAATTACCAACCTTGATCGTTCTGTCGGAACAATGTTGTCTAACGAGATTTCTAAAAAATACAAAGGAGCAGGATTACCTGAAGGAACCATTCATTATAAATTCAATGGTTCTGCAGGACAAAGCTTCGGAGCATTCGGAGCACCGGGAATTAAATTTGAATTGGAAGGTGAAGGAAATGATTACTTCGGAAAAGGTTTGTCTGGCGGACATCTGATCCTGTATCCTTCGAAAGCAGCGAAGTTCAATCCAAGTGAAAATATTATCGTTGGTAACGTTGCCTTCTACGGTGCAACATCCGGCGAAGCATACATCAGAGGACAAGCAGGCGAAAGATTCTGCGTGCGTAACTCAGGAGTGAAAGCGGTAGTGGAAGGAGTAGGAGATCACGGATGCGAATATATGACTGGCGGCATCGCGGTAATTCTTGGTGAAACGGGAAGAAACTTTGCAGCAGGTATGAGCGGAGGAATTGCTTACATCTGGGATCCTGCGAAAAATTTTGCCGGACATTGCAATATGGAGATGGTGGAATTTGATCAGATAGATCAGGAAGATACCGATCTGCTGAAAGCGATGATTAAAAATCATTATAAATATACCGGAAGCGATGTTGCAGAAGGAATACTTAAAAACTTCGATAAAGAAGTGAAGAACTTTGTAAAAGTAATGCCAACAGATTATAAAGCTGTGTTGCTTAAAAGAAAACAGAATCAAGGTAAGGAGGTCTTAGTAAAACATGGGTAAGCCAACTGGTTTTTTGGAATTCGGCAGGGAGTTGCCTAAAAAAAGAGATCCAAAAGAAAGAGTAAAAGATTACAAAGAGCTGTACAATGAATTTTCCGAAGAGAAGATCAAGACACAGGCAGCTCGTTGTATGGATTGCGGAGTTCCATTCTGTCATAGTGGATGTCCGCTGGGCAATATCATTCCCGAGTTCAATGATTCTGTTTACCAGGGAAACTGGGAAGAAGCGGCACAGATTTTACTTTCTACTAATAACTTTCCGGAATTCACCGGAAGAATTTGCCCGGCTCCATGTGAGGCATCCTGCGTGTTAGGAATTAACAAGCCTCCTGTTACTATTGAAGAAATTGAAAAAAATATTATTGAAGTTGCCTTCGAAAAAGGATTGATCAAAGCGAAAGTTCCTGCACAGAGAACAGGAAAAAAAGTAGCAGTGATCGGTTCTGGTCCTGCAGGTCTTGCAGCGGCAGCTCAGGCAAACCAGGCAGGTCATTCTGTGACCGTGTTTGAAAGAGCAGATAAAATCGGCGGACTGTTAAGATACGGTATTCCTGATTTTAAACTGGAAAAATGGGTGATCGACAGAAGGCTCAAACTGATGGAAGAAGAAGGCGTGGTTTTCAAGACAAATGCCAACGTAGGAGATAATATCAAAGTAAAAGATATTCTCAAGGAATTTGATGCCGTAATTCTTACAGGCGGATCAACTGTTCCCAGAGACCTTCCGATACCAGGAAGAAATTTTAAAGGAGTGCACTTTGCAATGGACTTCCTGAGTCAGCAGAACAAAAGAGTTGCAGGAACAAAAGTAGAAACCAACCATGCCGGTATTTTCTATGTGGAGAAAGAAATTCTGGCAACAGGAAAAAATGTAGTAGTGATAGGCGGGGGAGATACAGGGGCTGACTGCGTGGGAACTTCCAACAGGCATCAGGCTGCTTCTGTAACACAGATTGAATTATTGGCTAAGCCTCCTGCAGAAAGAAATGAAACAATGCCATGGCCAAGCTGGCCGATGATTCTGAGAACATCTACTTCGCACGAAGAAGGGTGCAACAGGAACTGGGCAGTGTATACCAAAGAATTTGTAGGCGATCAGAATGGAAATCTGAAAGGAATAAGAATTGCTGATATGGGATGGACAACACCTGAGCCTGGCAAGATGCCGAAGTACCAGGAAATTCCCGGAACGGAAAGAGTGATACCATGTGAGCTTGCACTTCTTGCAATCGGATTCGTGCATCCGCAGCAGACAGGCATGTTAAATGAACTGGGTGTAGAGTATGATGACAGAGGGAATGTGAAATGCAATGAGAAATACCAGACGATCATTCCAAAAGTTTTCGCTGCCGGTGATATGAGAAGAGGACAGTCACTTGTGGTATGGGCAATTGCTGAAGGAAG
The DNA here is from genome assembly GCA_019746425.1 of Cytophagaceae bacterium. GTDB lineage: Bacteria > Bacteroidota > Bacteroidia > Cytophagales > Cytophagaceae > JAIERY01. Next base: position 1,998 of record JAIERY010000292.1, on the reverse strand, counting down.
AGAAGCTGCAAGAAATGTAGATATATTCCTGATGGGAGATTCTAAACTTGAGGCCAGGGATACCGGGATACTGGATACAGTAGAGTTTAAGAAATAATATTTAATGCATTTAAATTATAAACCCGCAAGGTCTTTAAGATCCTGCGGGTTTTTTCTTTTACTTGTCAGAAATTATTTAACCAGCGTCACTTCAACAGCGCTTAGTCCTTTTGGACTCTTTTCAACTTTGTAAGTGACTCTGCTGTTTTCTTTAATAGGGTCGATGAGGCTTTTTACATGGACAAAAATGCTTTCCTGGGTGTCCTTGTCTTTTATAAATCCATAACCTTTGGATTCATTGAAAAAAGTTACGGTACCGGTTCTCATTCCATCACCCTTAGGGCCATCTTCATGTTTGGGAATGGAGATCTGTATATCTTCTTCGTTGACTTTTATCTTTTTGGTCGGGTCGGGGGGAGTGGAAGTAATATTTCCATATTCATCAACATAGGCCATCATATCATCCAGGCTGTTTCCGCCTTTGTTAGCTTTTCTTTCTTCCTTTTTTTGCTCCTTTTCTTTACGCTTTTTCTCTTTTTTCTTCTCAGCTTCCTTCTTATTCCACGTTTCCTGTGATTTGGCCATAGTTTTTCTTAGATGATATATGTTTTGTTGTTTGTTTAATAACGGATGGGAAAGAATTAATGTTTCCTCCGGTATGCCTTAAAGAGGGCAATTTACGATAATTGTTCTGTTATTTGAGGAATTTGGGGAATTATCTCACGTATATGACACTAATCTCAAGAGAATAAGGCTTTTTATGCCTGATATTCACTATGCTTTTTTCAGAAAACAGGTTTTCAATACCATCTGGACTTAATACTACCCTGCATTCAATCTCTTCTTCGCTATTGGTAAGGCGAATGTTTTTTACCATAGTCCCTCTTTTGATGAGGGAAGAGCTGCCCTTTACTTTTAAGTCTTTTATTGCCGTTACAGAATCTCCTTCGCTGAGGATATTGCCATTGCTATCTTTTACTTACATGGTTTATTTATCTTGTGATTCCGTTGAAGAATTAAATCGAATGGCTCTATTCCCCTTTTTGGTTGTTGATTTAAAAACCCTTTAAAATAGCCAAAAAAGGCACTTTTATTAAAGAACCAATATAGACCTTTTTCGGGAATCTAAGTATGATATATAGCAGAAAAGAAAGGTTCTGTAATATGGAAAAGCATACTATGAAATACCTAATGACATTTGAAAATTTTACCGCTTCAACCCCTATATCCAAAGGAGAAGAAATAGAAATGGAAAAAGAGAAGTTGAAGAAAATGAAAACGAAAAAAGATTAAAGGATTTAGAAGAAGAGTTTGAAGAAGAAACTAAAAAGGAAAAGGTGAAAAATAAAACAAAAGAGAAGATTTAAACTATAAGTATAAATCAAGTTAAAAAGTGTCTCACCGCATTAGCTTGGAGAAGAACAATATGGTGGTTGCTCTCAGTCCTTTTTGCTATTTCAAAGAGAAAAACGACATGCCTAAGCAGAGGTCGCTCACTACAGATTAGACTTACGTGAGACAGGTCAAATATCGGGAATAAAAGGACTAAAGCAAAAAATACAGCCCTCTTTTGGAGGGCTGTATTTTTAACTTACCGAAACTATTAAATATCTTTTTGTCTCCAAATCAATCCCATCAAAAGAAACACTTTTATCAATGAATTTTCTATTTATTCCGACTGACCTCATGTGCGCATGGAGGGTTCTTAAATTAACAGGCTTATAGGTATTGGTAATGATTAGCAAACACCTTTTACCTTTACCTAAATCTTTCCTGTTAAGAATCTCAAAATTTATTTCATCCAAAAACTCTATCGGAAAAGCCTCAGTTTGGTAGCCTTGTATTTCAGAATAGTAGCGATTAATATTTGACCAAATTTGAAAGGATCACATTTATTTTCTGGGGAGTAACCTCATTAGGCAAATAATTTCTCCAATCTAAACAGGAAGAATTTCACAT
>JAIERY010000041.1 GCA_019746425.1 Cytophagaceae bacterium | reverse complement strand
TGTCTTGTTTTGATAACACAAAAATATTATACTATTATTGATTATCAAAACATTAAATGTGTTAAAGTAGAATTAATTTTCCTCTGCCTACAGGCGGCATTGTAAGATCTGCCAATATCACTCCTGACAAAGAAACAGGAATTGGTGAATGGAGCAAGGAAGCATTCATCAGAAGATTTAAAATGTATGCTGATTCTACCTATCAATTACCTCCTGTAGAAAAAGGAAGCTATAATACTTTCATGCCATGGACCATGTATGCAGGAATGAAAGAAGAAGATTTGGGAGCTATTTACGCCTACCTGATGACTTTGCAACCCATTAGCAATAAGGTGGAGAAGTTTACCCCGGTGAAATAAAATATTTTCAACTCGTTCTAAAAATAGCTCATGCCTTAAGGCATGAGCTATTTTTAGAACATCAAGCAATGTAGATTCATCGATATTTTTTTGTCTTTAATTATATAAATATGAAAGCTATTGTTTTGTCAGCCTTTATCTTTTTGATAAATACAGGCTATACACTTTGTCAAATGCTTCCCGAGTACAATTACAACAATCAAAAACCTGGTTTGCTATTGCCTGAATTGATCGTAAAATATGAAAATGTGTTACCGCTTGAATACCAACACCCCTTCAATACAAACTTCACCAAAAGAAATAAAATAAAAAGGGTTACTATTAAGGAATACAAAGCTTATAGCAATAAATTATCAGTTATTAAAGAAGAAGAAAAACTCGAAAAGATTGACAGCAAATACGTTTTTGAATTTGACAGTACCGGAGGTAATATCATGCGGTTTTATAATATTATGTATGAAATATCAAAAGATACCTTTGCTGATATAAAGTATGTACATATGCCTGAAAAAATGGAGGATGTATATTTATTTATAACCTATCCTCTCATCGGATCTAAGCCTGAAGACAATGAAAAAGTGTCTCTGGTTTATATGAAAGGGAAAGACAACAAGCCGGTGCAACGCCTTGAATATGTAAATGGAATTCCCACTTCTGTTAAAATAGAATATGAGTGGACAGCAGATGGCATGCTGAAAACAGCAAAAAAAACAGAGAAAGGAAAAACCACTATTCACGAAGCGTATTTTTATAATGCTCCTACCCAGGAATCTTTAGATTCTCTTTTAAAGCTTAAGGGGGAAAGCTATCTACAGGTTTTCATGTATGAAAAGGGGAAGCTGGTTAATACGAAGATAGCACTCTCATCGTCAATAAGTTTTAGTAAAAACTATAATTATTCCTATAATACACAAGGCCAGATTATAAAAATCTCCTGCATAGAAAATGAAAAAGACAATCAGGAATATAAATACGATGAGAAAGGCAATCTGATTGAATATACAACTACCAATACCTATCACCCTCAGAAGCATATTTTCAAATACTACTCCAACACTACAGCAATTGAGGATCACACGTTAATGGAAGGGACAGTGATTAAGATGAAATGGAAATACACTTATAATTTTTACAAACAATAACACTAAAAATATTATGATAACGTTGAAATATTCATGAAAAGCATTTTTTTATTTTTTCTTCCCCTAATATTTCTTTTCTCCTGCGATTCAAAAGCAGTTCATGAAGTATTCAAGGAGAAAAAGGATTATGAAAATATTTAAGGTAAATACTTACGAACCAATAGCTTTCCACCTGTTCTTTAAAAAACTCTTTTCAAATCATTACAATAATTACCGTATCAAAGAAGAATCCGGCTATAAAGATTTTTGCGGGAAGCATTCTTTGCTGGAAAAAGACTCGCTCAACCAGGTTCAGTTTCTGCAGGCAAAATTCATCCAACAGCTATTTACTTCCAGATACCCTTCCAACTGCTCACAAAAGGGCGCACTTAAAGTTCCTTATTTCTGGAACTGGGTAGAGCCGAATCCCAGAGGAGAAATCATAGCTGCTTCTACCGGAAAAAAATTAAAGGATACCAAACCACCTGTTGAGTTCAACAAATACGCTTCCATGGCATATGTAGACCGAACACCTTCTCTGTATCTGAAAGACGTGGTGAGCGAGGATGCGAAATATTATCATGCAGACTGTGACACCTTTTATACTTTCGGCTGGTGCAGCGAAAGAGAAATGTCATATAATTTATTGATGTCTTTTTTCGGGTACAAAGGAAAAGTGGTTGTATCAGGCGCTCATAGCTGGTCTGAATTGTGGGTGGAGTTTAAGACTACAGATAACAAGCAAAAATCCATACTTCTGAAAGCCGATAATACCTATGATGAATTTGATTCTTACGAACCTGACAATGGACAAACGAGAGCGGCTTGGCTGGCAGATTTCGGTCCGGATAAATATTGCAAATGGTACAATTACAAAGCCAGGTCGGAAACAGAGAAAGAAAAACTCAGCAATGTAATGGTGGGAACAAAAGCTTCCAGGAGAATAGAGAAGATGGCAGTGGAGTATTTTTTTAAGTAAGACAGGTCAGACTACAAAAATAATAATTATGAACGCATTCAATTTCTCAGTTTGATGGAATGCAAAAGGACGAGATTCCCGCCTGCGCGGGAATGACGATTAGCTATTATTCTTCCATTATTTATTCCCAACTTATTCCCCTTAAATTATGTTACTTATCTGCTTATTATGAGCTATATTGCAAGCCAAAATTATTTCACAAAAGCAGAATGGCAATTACAAAAGAGGCTGTATTAAAAGCATTGGGAACAGTTCAGGAACCTGACCTGAAAAAAGATCTTGTTACCCTTAACATGATAAGGGATATTACAATCGAGGGAAATAAAATTGGCTTTACAGTGGTACTCACCACTCCTGCCTGTCCCTTGAAAGAACTGATTAAAAATTCCTGCATTGATGCTATTAAAAAACAGGTAGCTGAGAATGCAGAAGTACAGGTAAATATGATTGCCGACGTAACTTCGATCCGTATGACAGGTCCGCTGTTACCGGGCGTTAAAAATATCATTGCGGTGGGGTCTGGAAAAGGAGGCGTAGGAAAATCTACCGTTACCTCCAACCTGGCTATTGCTCTGAGCAAAGCTGGTGCTAAAGTAGGCCTGATTGATGCTGACATATTCGGCCCCTCTATTCCCCTCATGTTTGATGTGGAAGGAGAGCGTCCCAGAGTTATCCAGGAGAATGGCAAAAACCTTATTTTACCTATTATCCAATACGGTATAAAGTTGATTTCCATAGGCTTTCTGGCCCCTCCGGATACCGCAGTGGTATGGAGAGGACCAATGGCAAGCTCGGCTTTAAAGCAGTTCATTACCGATTGCGATTGGGGAGAACTGGACTATCTGCTTATAGACCTGCCTCCGGGAACCAGCGATATCCATCTTACCCTGGTGCAGACCTTACCGGTTACAGGGGCCATCATAGTGACCACTCCTCAAAAAGTCGCTTTAATTGACGCCCAAAAGGCCCTTTCTATGTTTTCTATGGGGCAAATTAAGGTTCCGGTCTTGGGAGTTGTGGAAAATATGGCTTATTTTACACCTGCGGAATTACCCCAGAATAAGTACTATATTTTCGGAAAATCGGGCGGAAAGGAACTTGCTGAAAAAAATAATGTTTCTTACTTAGGTGAAATCCCGCTGGTACAGAGCATCAGGGAAAGCGGAGACAGCGGAAAACCGGCAGTGATGAAAGACGATATTACCGCCGAAGCCTTTAAAAAAATAGCCGAAACGGTAGCCCAGCAGGTTGCCATCCGGAATGCCGGAATGGAACCAACCAAAACAGTAGAAATAAACAGATAAATGAATACTACATTGACCGATCAGGATCTTTTACAAAGGGTGGAACTAGCCCTCGACACCATAAGGCCTTACCTCGAAGCAGACGGCGGCAACGTCAGAATTCTTGAGATCACAAAAGAGAACGTGGTTAAATTAGAATTACTGGGCGCCTGCGGCTCATGTCCTATGTCTGCCATGACCTTAAAAGCGGGTGTAGAGGAATCTATTAAAAAAGCGGTTCCCGAAATCACCGGGGTAGAAGCGGTAAATGTGAATAGCTAGCAAGCTAAAAGCGTAAAGCTCAAAGCAAAAAGCTTTATCATTTCTAAATGGAACTTTTGTACTTTTATTGTGTTAGTTATCAGTATTTAAATGTGCTTAAGCCTTGCGCTTTTAGCTTTCAACTTTAAGCTTACTCATGAAAATCGGAATATTTTTCGGCGGACAATCACGTGAAAGAGAAATCTCCTTCGCGGGAGGAAGAACAGTTTACGATAATCTAAATAAAAATCTATTTGAAGCAGTTCCCATTTTCGTAGACAGCGTAGGGAACTTCATTCACCTTGACTGGCAGTTTATTTACAAAGGAACGATCAGGGATTTCTATCCTCCGTTCAGCGCACTGGCAAACTCCCCTCATAATTTTCAGATCTATATTGAATCATTGGGAAATCTTTCCGAAAAAGAGCAGAATGATATTATCGGCAAAGTAGGAAAGAAAATCGCTCCTTCTGATTTTAAAAATTTAATGGACTTTGCTTTCCTGGCATTGCATGGACCATACGGGGAGGATGGAAATATCCAGGGAATACTGGAGTGGTATAATATTCCCTATACAGGTTGCGGCATACTTCCTTCGGCAATCGGTATAAATAAAATTGTACAAAAAAGAATTATGTCTAATGCAGGTTTCAAAGGACCTAAACATACTTTCCTGAGAAAGGAAAAATGGCAGAAAGCTGACCCTGCAAAAATATTTTCAGAAATAGAATCACAACTGGGATTACCGTTTGTGGTGAAAGCTCCTTACCAGGGATCTTCTATAGGAATTGCCGTAGTGAAAGAAAAAGACATTGAAAAATTTACTAAGGCAGTTAACAGAAGCTTCTTCATACAGAAAATTGAAAAAGCAGAGTGGGAAGCGCTAAGTGAAGAAAAGAAAGTAAAATATTTAATTGAGCTTACCGATATCAGAGATGGAATAGGAATGCCTGTGATGACCAATGGTCAGATCATTAAACATCCCGAAGAACTATTCACCTTTATCAACGATACATTTAAAAACTCCAAAGACCCGATCTACTTAGAAAGTCTTGATAATGAAGAAGAGATCATCATGGAGTCTTTTATTGAAGGAAAAGAATTTTCATGCATTGTGATCCAGGAAGAAAACGGCGAACCTATCTCTCTCCCTCCTACCGAGATCATCAAATCCAATAATGTTTTTGATTACAGATCTAAATACCTTCCGGGAATGACCAGGAAAGTTACCCCAATCAATTTACCGGAAGACCAGATAGAAAATATCAGAAAGGAATGCGAGAGGCTGTTTAGAGAATTGCATTGCAACGTATATGCCCGCATAGACGGATTCATCAACAGCAAGGGCGAAATTTTCCTGAATGATCCTAATACCACTTCCGGAATGCTTCCTTCTTCTTTCTTCTTCCACCAGGCAGCAGAAATTGGAATGAACCCTTCCCAGTTCTTAACTTACATTATCAGAACCTCTTTATCTGAAAGAACCAAAACAGGAAAGAAAACTTTTGCGATTAAAAAATTACTAAAAGAGCTGGATGAGAACCTTCAAAAATTAAACTCTGCGGTATCTGAAAAAACAAAAGTTGCTGTGATCATGGGAGGCTTTTCTTCAGAGAGACATATCTCTGTAGAAAGCGGAAGAAATATTTACGAGAAACTTTCATCAAGCATTAAATATGAGCCCATCCCTGTATTCTTAACCGGAAACCAGGCAGAGCATGAATTGTATGTGATTCCTATCAACATCATGCTGAAGGACAATGCGGATGACATCAAAGAAAAAGTAAGCAACGTTCAGCCGAAACATCCTGTCATTAAGAAAATAATGAAGCAGGCGGAGAACATCACTAAAAAGTATGTAAGCAATGTCATTGCTGAACCTGTACGCATCGACTATCCTGCCCTTGCAGAAAAAGCAGATGCGGTATTCATTGCATTGCACGGAAGACCAGGTGAAGATGGATCTGTACAAAGAGAGCTTGAAAAATACAATGTGCCATACAATGGCTCGGGAATTGAAAGTTCGCAGATCACCATCAACAAATACGAAACCAATAGAATTTTACGCGAGCATGGAATGAGCGTAGCCAACCATATGCTGGTTGAGAAAAGAGACTGGGATAAGAGCAAGGATGAGATGCTGAAAAAAATTGAGTCGGGATTTAAATATCCTATCATTGCCAAACCTGCAGACGATGGATGCAGCTCAGCGGTGAAGAAAATAAAAAACAGGGAAGAGCTTATCGCTTTTGCTAAACTAATTTTCGGGTACGAGCCGGTAAATGATTCAGCAAGTTCGAAAGTCCTCAACTTAAAATACAATGAAGAATTCCCATGCAAAGATTATTTCCTCATTGAAGACCTGGTGAGCAAAGGCGATGCAAAGCATTTCCTGGAAGTAACAGGCGGACTACTTACCAAATACAATGACCAGGGAAAAATAGAATACGAAGTATTCGAACCTTCTGAAACACTGGCAACAGGCGATGTGCTTTCACTTGAAGAAAAATTCCTTGCAGGAGAAGGACAGAATATAACCCCGGCAAGATTTGCCAAGGATGCTTCTTCTCATAAAACCATTTCAGCGCAGGTAAGAAATGAACTGAAGAAAGTGGCAGAGATACTAAACATCCAGGGCTATGCGAGAATAGATGCTTTTGTGAGAATATTTGACAACAACAAAGCAGAAACAATAATTATTGAAGTGAATTCGTTACCCGGTATGACACCGGCTACCTGTATATTCCACCAGACGGCTATCAATGGTTACAAGCCATATGATTTTATTGACAGGATTCTGAATTTCGGAATACAGAGGGTAAAGAAAGCTAAAGTGCAAAACGTTAAATAATTAAAAATTCCAAACTCCAAAAATCAAATCCCAAAGCTCTGCATGATCATTTTTTGATTTTTTGGAAATTGTAATTTGGGATTTTATAATTTAAAAGTATTATGAATTTTTTTAAAGCAGATTCTCTAAAAAAAGTATTTCTCCATTTAGGAATAATGTTCATTCTCTTTATGGGATTGCTCATTTTCTTTTTCTATGTGTACCTTCCTAATGCTACACATCATAATGAGACGATTACCGTTCCTAAACTAATTGGCATGAATGCCACGGAAATGGATGACTTTCTTTCTTCCCGTGACTTAAGATTTAAAATCAATGACTCCACTTATTCTCCCGGAGTAAAAGCATATACCATTTTAAACCAGCATCCGTTACCTAATTCCAAGGTGAAGGAAAACAGGATGATCTATATCACTGTCGCTGCGAAGAATCCTCCGAATGTAGCCATGCCGGACTTTATCAATTTTACCACCAATATCAGGCAGGCACAATTACAATTAAAACAACATGATCTTATACTTGTAGGGACAGTTGAAGTACCAGGTGAAGCAGACATTGTATACGATCAGTTATCCAATGGAAAGAGAATAGCGCCGGGAACGATGATCCCAAAAGGAACAAGAATTACTTTAAAAGTCGGCAAGAGCGATGGGCAGCAAATTCCTGTTCCTGAATTGGTAGGAATGGATGTAAACTCTGCAAGATCTTATGCACAGGATTTAGGTTTATTGATAGAAGTAAGGCCTGATCCAAATGCTACAGAAGGAACTATTATAAAACAAAAGCCTGAGTCTACCGACGGAGCAACTATCCAAACCGGGCAAACCATTGATGTCTGGACAGAATAATTCTGTTAAGATGCATATATGAAATTCTGCTTATCTGCGATTTTAGTATTACTATCTTCTCTCCTTTCATTCGGACAGGTAGTTATAAAATCTTTGGAGTTTAATACAGAGCAAGCCGCAAGCTATCAGAAAAATAAATTCAAGACTCTGGCAGTTGGCGATACCATTACTCTTCCCCTTTTCGATGACTTCGCGACCAGCAGTGTAAATCCGGACTCAAATCTCTGGATGCCGAATGGAGGCACCTACATTAATAACAGCTATGCTATCAATCCACCTAACTTTAATGTAGCCACCTTTGACGGTTTACAAGCCAATGGTACACCTTATAGTCCGGGTAATCCTTTCACTGTGGGACTGGCAGACAACCTGACTTCAAAACCAATCGATCTATCAGGACTTGATGATACTGCTACCTTATGTTTGAGATTCTACTGGCAGGGAGATGGTATAGGAGAAATTGCCGATGTAAACAAAGACTCGCTGCGCCTGCAATTTAAAAACGAAAACGGTGTATGGAAGACCATGTGGAAAGGCATAGCCGATTCTACCGGATTTAATTTTCAATTGCTTAAGGTAAAAGACACACTCTACTATTTCAATGGATTTCAATTCCGTTTTCAATCCTTTGGACGGTTATCCGGTTCTTTTGATGTATGGAATGTAGATTATATTTACCTCGATACAGGAAGGCTCGCCAGAGATAACTGGGCTCCCGATCTTTCATTTCAAACCGCTCCTACCCGCATTCTCAAAAATTATACTGCCATGCCTGTGAAACAATATGTGGCAAATATTAATGGAGAAACGGCTGACACAATTTATGTAACAGTAAGATCTTTATTAAACAGGCTATTTCCTTTTCAGGATTCCGTAAATTATATAAGCGATATAAAAAACAATGTCTTTATTGACAGCATACCCGATCAATCGAATCTGATAAGTCAATTTTCTACCTTTAAGCTTGCACATAAAGTTGACAAAAGTAAAATGCCCGCTACTTTTTCAGAAAAAATTATTTCCACAAAGTTTCATTTAAAGAAGGGGCAGGATCCTAAAAAAGGTCAGAATTATCAATATACCGTTTTGGCTGATCAGCAGGCAAGCCATGTTGACTTTACCAGAAACGATAGCATTTCCAGCCAGACGAAAATTACAGATTATTATTCCTACGATGATGGCAGCGCGGAGTTTGGGTTCGGCGTAAATCAGTATCTGGGAAGGATTGCACTGAAATACACCTTAAACGTTCCTGATACGCTTACACATATCAATATTTATTTTCCAAGAATAGGTACAAGTAACAACGGGCAGCCTCTTACCCTGGTCATATGGAAATACATACAAGTAAGCGGAACCAATGACTCACTGGTATATGCTCAAAGTGTTTTGCTAACGCACTCCAATGAGCTTAATCGTTTTATCACTTATAAATTAGATACGCCTGTCCCGCTTCCTGCAGGAATATTTTATGTAGGCTATATTCAAAGTTCGGTGAATACACTTTTTACAGGGTTTGATAAAAATATTGATACCAGATCCAATATATACTATAAGGTAAATAATGTCTGGAACCAGGTTACGGACGAATCTGGCAGCCTTATGATAAGACCGGTATTTGGTGACCCGCTGGTGCTGGGAGAAAAAAATGAAGTAACAGAGAATGACTTTAAAGTATTTCCAAATCCAAGCACCGGAATCGTAAATATTGCGGGCAAAGTAAAACTCATCAGAGTATCTGACATCACCGGAAAAGAAATTCTAACTCAGGAATCTGATTCCAATATTGAGACTGTTCACACGCTTGACCTCGGCTTCCTTCCCGATGGAATATACCTTCTCAATCTTTCCGATGAAAAAACTTCTGTGGTGAAAAGGATTGTGATTGCGAGGTAGAAACTATTCTCGTCATTGCGAGCGTAGCGAAGCAATCCCTTTATTGTTATAGCCAGGGGATTGCCACGAGTGCCTACGCCAGATTACAGCCCTGACTCTCGCAATGACGTGTAAGTTCCAAAACGAAAAGTGACACCACCCTTGCGAATGACACCACTTTATTCACCCTACCCCCTACTAACTTATCTTATCACCAGGCGCTCCTGGTAAGTTTTATAATCTGATTTTATAATCACTAAATAAATTCCTGCTTTAAGGTTATCTGAGAAATCAACCAGGTCAAGCTGGCCCATATTGTTTTGCAGTGACACTTGCTGAGAGTAAGTTGCTTTTCTCGACATATCAATAATTTCTACCGATACATTTTCATTTTCTACATTCATATCTTCTGAGGTCAACATGATACTCAAATGAGAAGATTCGGAAACCGGATTAGGATAAAGTTTAAACGTAAACTCCGGCGCAGTAGTAATCGCAACTACTTTGGAAAGCGCTTTCTTTCCGTCTTTATCTACCATTACCAACTGATAATAATATGTTTTAGCCGGATCCAATGGAGATCTGTCAAGAGTCTGATAAGCATACCCGCTGTTCACATTCCCTTTAGACAACATTGAAGGATCGTTCACATAAGAATTTACTTCTGTAAAATTATATCCGTCATCAAGTTTTCTCCGGCCAGCAAGCCCGTAGCATTTTTAAATATCAATCGTCCGGCTCCGTTTCCTATTCTGGTTACGTTGTAAGAGGAAGGTCCTGGAATGGTAGGAAAACTTGTATTGAAAATGGTATCTGCAGAGCTTACATTCTGATTAATTTTCAAAAAGCTTCCGCCGCTCACGCCATTGGTAAACATACCATCGCTGAAACATCCTGTTCCTGCAGACGGACTTACCATGGTAGCCCCGGTGCTGAGATCTACGCCATTGGCATCCATAAATTCAAAGATGAAATGTCTGGCGCTGATTTGTCCCTGAACACTGAAAGTATAAGTACCGGATGCACCTTGTCTGCTCACTTTCGCCAGCGCTGCGGCTGTACCTACTGCATCTATTCTTCCGCCAGCATTCACCAATAATGTGTTTTCCGGCGCAATCAATAATTCTCCGCCCGCACCCAGATTCAATCTTCCGTTTACAATGACGCTATTAAGATTCATTCTATACCCGATGTTGTTTACAATTTTTCCTGCATCGATTGTAGTGCTTCCCAATGCATAAAATGATCCAGCAAATTAAAGTTGGCAGGACTTACCGAACCGGAAAACTCTACCACATTAAATGACTGTGAGTTTGTAGTAATGGTTCTCACTGCTGCAGTATTTGCATCGAACCTTATTGTACTTGTGCCAGGGAATATAGTTCCGCCGGTATTGTTGAAATTACCATTGACAGTGATCAGGCTGGTACGCAGGTAAAATATCCCTGAGGTCTGATTGATACTGCCACGCACATTTAAAGTATTTCCGGAGTATAATTCAAAATCTCCCTGAACAATGTTAAGGTTATTGTTTACCGTTAAGGTATTATTTTGTACTTGTGCAATTCCAGATGTTTTGTTTATGATAAAATTATATAATTCGCTGTTACCTATTCTTATTTGCTGAGAGGTGGCACCATTCATTTCCACCGTAGAAGTTCCCCAGGTGAAAACGCAACCTGCGTAATGATTGAAGAAGTTACCTCCTACTTTGAATGTTCCAGATCCTGCGTTAAAACTTCCTGCGGCTTTATTATCAAAGTCACCGCCGATGCTTAATGTATAGTTATTTAACGCGATCACTTTATCAGGTCCTGCGCCATCGTTGTAATTATTTATTAATGTACCGAGAATGGTATAGTTATTCTGAATATTAGGATGACGCGGAGCAGTTTTCCTGATCACCACATCATATCTGTCATTTCCCGGCGAACCAGGAACAATGGGATTGGTAGACCAGTTCGCAGCATCGCTCCACAAACTGCTTACGGTTGAGGCACCTGTCCAGTAGGCCATAGAATAATTTGACCATACTATATTGGCATCTTTATTTCCACCGTCGTTCACTTCTCCATTGATAGGGCCTCCGATAAGCCCGGAAGAGTTTCCAAAATAAATTGTATCAGCTATTCCCGGACTGTTGCTTACACAGTTGATACCATTTCCATTGGAGCCATTGAAGATGGCATTGTTGATATGCAAAGTCTGTCCGTTGTTGATGGTAAGCGCTGTATATCCTGTAGCGCCTGCGCTGAAAGAGCAGTCGCTGAAATTATTGATCGCATCAATAACAGCGTCGGCATAAATTTTCATACCGCCATAGCTACCGGTTCCACCTGCAGGAGCAGGGAACCCGGTATTGCTTCCACCCTGAAAGTTAAAATCAACAAAGCGTGCTTCGATGGTACAGCCTGAATACACAGCCGTTCTGTAATATCTTCCCGGTACAGCATCTCTTGTTACTTCTGCACGGCTGCTGACAGATCCTACCAATTTAATTAAACCGCCTGCATATCCCTGAAGGAATGTACCGTCTACGCTCCATGATCCGAATTTTACTTTAGAGCCAGGAGTAAGATCAAACACCCCGAATACATCCAGTGTCTGATTATCTCTGTCTCCGAATAAAAGTACTTTTCCATTGGTATTGAATATTCCGCTGGTGATGGTCATATTACCCGCGATACGTACGTTGGAGAATATAGAAAGCTTGCTTGCTGCCGGCTTGTTAATAATTACATTTGGAAGCACAATACCATTTCCTTCATTGGCTACATTGGAAGCATTTCTTAAGGGATAAGATCCCTGCACCAATTGGTTGGCTGTGCCGTTGAATACAATGGTCGGCCTGGTTAAAGTAGATGGAAATGAATTTACCGCTCCTATGTAAAGTCCACCGGTGGAAATATTAGGTTCATTTAAATTATTATCAATGATATTTCCTCCTGAATGAAGCGTAATGGAATTCAAAGACATATCCAAACCGCCGCCATTGGAAATAATGATCTGTTTATTTACAACGATATCAGCAAGCGGGCTGGCTTCAATAATTTCCAGCCAGCCCGTATTTACTTTTAAATTATTGGTAACTGCAATTACATTACCTGACTGATTCGAAACTTTTTGCCGCCGCTCTTGGAAACAGACAGATCAAAGAAGGCTGTTCCCCTGATGGTAACATTCTTATTTCCTGAGAATGTAACGTTAGAAGTGCTGGGATTGAAACCTCCTGTTTGATTCCAGTTACCGGTTAAAGTAAGGGAAACATTGGATTGAAGATTTATATATCCTGCACCATTGATAGTGATATCACCGTTTACGATCATGGGTGTGGAAGGTCCGACAGTAAGTGTATCATCAAGTATCAGGTTTTTACACTGAGGATTTCCAATTACATAAGGATCATTAAGAGTGTTTAATATTCTTGCAGTCATGGAAGCTGTCGGAACGCCGCTACTCCAGTTGGCAGCATTCGTCCACAAGCTATCGGCGCCAGCGCCGGTCCAGTTAGTATTCTGGGAAAATCCAGAAACAGAAAGCATTACTAAGGACAAAACAACAAACAATCTCCCGGAGATTGCACAGTAATTCGCATAAGCATTTGTCCTGAAATATTCTTGGCATAATAGAGGTTTCATAAATAGGGTTGATTTGCGACTTCACAAGTCCATCTAAAAATTCAACAGCCTCTATAAAAGGAATGTTAGTGAGAATTAGGTGTAACATTTTTGAAACGCGGATAGTTATACTATGGCTTACCTGAAAAAAAAACAAATCATATTATTTTATTTCTGCGTGTTTTTGGCCTTTGTATTTATTAAGTGCAATTAGTCTGGGGAAAAAGACACATGGGATTTTGAAAAAGTACCTCATCCCCGGCCCTTCTCCTGAAGGAGAAGGGAGAATGGGACTCTGAGGATTTTGACAGGTAATCAGAGTCCCTTTCAGGAGACTCTGATTGGAAATAGTACCTTTTGTACAATGTCGAATTGAGAAAAGTTATTTTTTTGGCTTACCGGGACTGAGTATATAGAATGCAAAAGTCAGAGATCCCCGCGTTCGCGGGGATGACGGAGAGATGGGGGTTTTAAGAAGATACAAAAGTCTATTAACATCTTTCCCCTCAGAGTCTCCCGTCAGGGGACTCTGAGGATTTTGACAGGTAATCAGAGTCCCTTTCAGGAGACTCTGATTGGAAATAAGTCTATTAACATTGGCACATATGACCAATGCCTACTGCCTGAAAATTTCTATCGTGAAAATATTTGGGGTGAAGCAAATAATGAAGATAAAAAGACTGATCCAGCCAATTATTTTCCTTTTTAAAGTCAAAGGCTCGTTGTATAAAGCAGGTGGATGATGTATTCCCAGAAACCTTCCAATAAGAATGGCAAATAAAAACCAACCGTTGAAACCTTCGAAAGCGGGAAATAATAATTCTGTAAAATACTGTGCGGCAAAAACGCCGCTAGCGATCATGAGATTATTTTTCCAGTCTTCGCTTACTCTTCCAAAAATAAAATAGAGAAAGAGTAAATAAAGAGGCGCAAACATCATCATGTTGTCAGCCGAACCGAAAACATTACCTATAAGATTATCCCTGAACATTCCTATACCTGCGAGATAAACGAAGATGATAAAAACAGAAGAAGAAATTATTTTATGCTTCTTCTCTCCGAACAAACCATAGATCACATGTCCGCCATCGAGTTGTCCCATCGGAAGTAAATTCAGCGCAGTAAAAAAAAGTGCCAGGTATCCGGCAAATAAAAATGGATAATGGAACATTTCGTATTTGTTGGGGATTCGCTCGGGCTGGTTGGCAATGTATTTTTCGAAGAATAAGAAAAGGAGATTCTTTCCTATAGCAATGTTCATGTATTCTTCCTGCGGTTTCCAGGTGATTTTTGAATCAGGATTATGCTTATTGTAATCATCAGTCATAGATGAATCCAACTGTCTTGAAAAAGCATAATTATAAACATGCTTTTCATAATCAAGGCCATATACTTTATATTCCTTATGTATATTCAGCACATACTCCTGTGGAGGCAAATGAGTAAATCCATAATACAAAACAAATAGCGCAGCAATGAAACCAGCCAAAGGTCCGGCAACTCCTATATCAAAAATTTCTGTTTTGGTTTTTAAAGGATCTTTTATCCTGATAAAAGCTCCCATGGTTCCTATGGTCTCGATAAAAGGCAGGTAAAAAGGAATATAATAGGGAAGCGTAACACTTACTTTATACAGCCTTGCAGTGATGTAATGACCGAATTCGTGTATAGTTAGTATACCAAGGAAAGGAAGAGAAAATAAAAAACCTTTTTGAAAATGATGCCAGGTAAATTCAGGTATTCCCATCCAGTACATTCCAGCCAGCGTGGTGGTGACAATGGTAGCCAGAAAAAGTCCTGTCTGTAAAAGATATGTTTTTACCTGCTCACGCATGCTTCAAAAGTTCTATAATGGTTTTATCCTGCACAAGGATTACATGCAAGCCTGCTTTTTTCGCGCCTTCAATATTATCTTTATTGTCGTCTATAAACACAGTTTCTTCTGGTCTGAGATTTTTATCTTTCAGCACATATTCATAGATTGCCACATCGGGCTTTCCTAAATTTATTTTATAGGAATAATATGCTGTTTCAAAAAGCTCATCCAATTTTTTCATACCCGAGGCTTCGAATAAAATCTGATTTACTTTCTGAATATGTATGTCGTTGGTATTGCTGAGTAAGAAAGTGCGGTATTTTTTTCCAAGCTTTTGAACCAGTTGTATTCTTTCTAAAGGCATATCCAACAGCAAAGCATTCCACGCATT
>JAIERY010000228.1 GCA_019746425.1 Cytophagaceae bacterium | reverse complement strand
TGTCTTGTTTTGATAACACAAAAATATTATACTATTATTGATTATCAAAACATTAAATGTGTTAAAGTAGAATTAAAATAAATTTTTTATTGGAAATAGGTTTTTGAGGCGCCTGATCTTCAATAGTCAATTTTGGTGTATGGGTTTTCATATTAATATCAATTTTATGACTCGAGGAATTATAATTTCTACCCATAACAGATCAGTATGGGTAGAAATTTTTCTTACATTAATTTGAGAATTATAATTTACCAACTTATCAAATAAGTTACTTTTTGGGAATTGAATCATTTGCCTTATTCAGCGAATCATTTTCTACATGTTCGTGCCTATCGCCCTCGGAATGCTTATGATCATCCCCGTCTTTATGGTCTTCGCCCTCTGTGTGCTTATGCTCCTCGGTTTTGGTTTCATTATTAGAGGATTTTGAATCGCAGGCTGCAAAAAAAAATGTTACAGCAATAGCGCTTAGAATAATAATTGTCTTTTTCATTTTTTTTTATTTTTTAGTTTAACAATTTTTTAAAGTTGAATTCATGTGTTATGATTATCTTTATTTTCACTTCTGTTTTTAATTTTCTTATAGAAAGAAAAATGATGAATGGCCAGGAGGAAATAAGTAATTAAAGCTGCTAAAGCCCCAAGTATATACATTCCGAAAGCTATGGCTAAGCCTACTGATGCTGTAGTCCATATAGTAGCCGCAGTAGTGAGTCCTTTTACCCCCGATTGATCTTTAAAAATAATTCCTGCACCAAGAAATCCAATGCCCATTACAACCCCGGATGCTATTCTGGTTTTATCAGGACTATCCGTAGCATGCAGAGATACCAGGCCAAACACACATGATCCCAATGCTACCGCAGCATAGGTACGGATTCCGGCATCTCTTCCATGTCTTTCCCTATCCCATCCGATGAATCCGCCTAAAATGGCGGCGATGCAGATTCTTAAAACCAATATGAGTTCAATATTCCAATCCATTTTAATCTATTCAATAATTAAGCCATCATACTTAAAATTAAGAAAGCCAGGAAGCCCATGAAGAATGTTGCTGTTAACCAGGGTGATTCTTCTCCTTCATGCGCCTCTACCAGCAATTCTTCCGTAACTAAAAAAAGCAAAGCGGCCAGGCCGAATGATAAAACTATTTCCAGCGCAGATTCGGGCAAATGGTTAAGTAAGGTTGCCCCTAAAGCGGCGCTTGCAAAAAATACAATCGCAAATACCACAATAATCCCTATTACTTTCCCTTTGGTAATTCCTGACTCTCTTAAGCTGGTCGAAGTAGCCAGGCCCAAAGAAAGTAATTCTATTCCCAAGGCAATGGAAAGCATTGTTCCTTCTTTTTCTCCGGCGGCAAAACCTATTCCCAATAAAATTCCATCAATCAAAATATCCGTTCCGATAGCAATTACAAATGCAAAGGAAATTTTTGACTCCAAAACTTCCTTCTCTGCTTTATGCTCCGAACCTTCAGTAAAATATCTAAGGCCCAGCATGAGCAATATTCCTAAAGAAAACCCGACAGCGATCTGCAAAGGCTTATGAACTTTAATAATATCAGGAAGGATTTCTACTGCAACTACCGAAAATACAACCCCTGCGGCAAAGTGCAATATGGCGCTTCGCCATGTTGCATTAGGCCGGAAATAAATAGCAATGATTCCTGCTATTACCAATGCAATAGCAGGAACCAGAGAAAAAATAAGTATTTTCTTAATTAATGGATCCATAATATATTCTATTTTTTTAATGATTATTAATGGCCATGTTCTTCTTCGCCTCCGCTCTGATTCTTTTTAAATTGTGCTGAAAGATAATAGGCTCCTTTAGTTACAATTTGAGCATCGGCAGGAATTTCCTTTAATGAAATTACTTCTGTATATCCTGCATCCGATAAACCTGCTCTCACTTCTACCTTTTTAAAAGTATAAGCTGCTTCTGCATGTTCATGCTCTTCCTTTTCTCCTTTATGTTCAGCATGCTTTTCCTTTTCTGTATTTTCAGTTTCTTTTCCACTATGGACTTCCTCTTTTCCCTCATGATGTTCCGGTTCTGTTCTTATGAAGATATACCTTAAATCTCCTTCAGAGGCGATTGCATCATTAGGCAAAGCTTTTACCGTTTTGTTATCAAGCACAATTCTTCCATTTACATACATTCCTGGTTTTAATTCTTTTTTTGTATTTCCTTTAATTTCCGCATGTACTGTAATTGATTTAGAATTTGTCTCAAATGATTTGCTTTCAGCAAAAATTACAGCTTCAAAGGGCTCGCTCTCGGTATTTGCCAATGTAAAGTAAACTTTTTGTCCGGTTTTCACTTTCATCAGGTCTTTTTCATACACCTGAAGATCTGCATGGATATAACTGTTGTCTGTAATTGTAAATATTGGTTTTGCCGGATCTACAGAACTTCCGGTATTTACTTCTATTCTGTCCACATATCCATTGATGGGAGATTTAATTGAAATAGATGAAGTCATAGATCCGTTTTCAACTGCTTCGGGCGAGATACCGATCAGCTGCAGGCGGCCCTGAAGAGATTTAACTAAGGCCTTTTGAGTTTTATAATCTGCCTCTACCTGTTGGAATCTTTTTACAGCGACTACATTTTCATTCAATAATTGCTTTTGTCTTTCATACTCTTTTTCCTGATATATGAGGGCGCTTTTTGCGGCTGCATAATCCTGTTGCAGCTGAAAAATTTCAGGATGTTCCAGAGTAGCCAATGTTTGGCCTTTCTTAACATAATCGCCCTGAATCACAGAAATTGATTTAATAATTCCCCCGATATAGCTTGTAACTGTAGCTTTATTCTGGGGAGGCACTTCAAGGACACCATTAACCTTCAAGGTATTGCCAAGATTTTTTTGTTCAAAACCTCCCAGTTGCATAGCTACAGTCTTAAATTGCTCTTCAGAAATTTCTACCTGATCAGAAGGTGACTCATCGTGTGACTCTCCTTCTTTCTCATCCTCCATATTTTCACTTTCATTAGATTGTCCGCACCCTCCAAGGATAAAAGATATAAGGGAAATCAGAAATAATATCCTGATATTATTTATAAATGTTTTCATTATTGTTGTCCTCCTAAAATGTATTGTAAATTAATAGTTGTTTGATTGAATTGATTTATGGCATTAAGATAAGCGATTTTTATATCTACTGCCTGGGTTATACTTTGCACAAATTCAACATAACCTATTTCCCCGGCTTTGAAAGCCCTGCTACTATTATCTAAAATCAGATGAGCCTGTGGAATAGCTTTCTGCTGGTAGTAATTAAGGGTTGCCTTATATTTCTCATATTCTTTAACCAGTGTTTCATATTGACTTTGAAAATAAAGTTTTTGAAACTCGTAACCGGAAGCTGCTGCCTTTTCTCCTAAATCCGCTGCTTTTACACGCGCTGCCTGCGGCCTTGCCCATAAAGGTATATCCAATCCTACGAATACATACTGGAAGCGTTTACTGGTTCCATAAAATTGATTGGCGCCATCTACCATGTAATTTCCAGTTAAGGATTGATTATTATATCCTACAGATATTCCGGGAAACAATCTCGATCGCTCTAATTTCTTTTGTGCATGATTAATAGCAATCTGCTGCTTGTAATAATTCAACGTCGGATTTTGCTCCAGCGTAACCGTATCACCTGGCAATGCGAAATCATAAATTACAGGAATATCTCCCGAAACCGAAAAGTCCTGATTTGAATTAAGCAATTTTTGAATCTGATTTTTGTATATTGACAAATCTGCTTCGACCTGGACTAATTGGTTTCGTACTTCCATTAACCTCGTTTCTGCAGTTATTTTTTCTAAATAACTCGATTCTCCTGTTGTAAATCTAAGCTCTGCTGCTTTACTAAAGTCAGAATAAACACTATCCTGATAGAGTAAAAACTTTTTTCGCTCGTTGATAACCAATAGCTGATAGTAAGAGAACTTAATGTTTCTTATCAGTTCGGTCCTGGTCATCGCTGCGCTAAATTCAGCCCCTGCTATTTGCTCTTTGGATAAAGCAACATAGTTACGATAAACGGTAGGAAAAGCAAAGCTTTGAAGTATTCCTATATTATTATCCTTGTAAAGACTATTGTATTGGCCATATGTCAATGATACAACTGTTCTGCCCAGATCAAAACCCGTACGTTTTAAGGCTGTCTGCTGCTCAATTACATAAGTAGCGGACTTAACATTGGGATTATTAGTCAAACCGGTATTTATTGCCTGCTGGAGTGTCAATACATTTGGGATAGTTTGACTTTGGGCATTGCTGATATTTGGCAAAGTTATAGCAGAAAGTATAAAGATTATAACCACTGCCGTTCCGGTAGAAAGATTACTATTTTTATTTGTTTTCATTTTTTCAATAAAGCTATATAAAACCGGAAGCACTATAAGCGTAAGCAAGGTGGAAGTAATAAGTCCTCCTATCACTACCGTAGCCAGCGGCTTTTGCACCTCTGCTCCGGAAGAATTTGAAAGCGCCATTGGTAAGAATCCAAGAGAAGCTACTGCGGCCGTCATAAGCACGGGCCTTAATCTTACCTCCGTCCCTTTAAGTATTCTCTGATATACATCTGTTATTCCTTCTTTCTTCAATTGATTGAAATATCCGATAAGCACTATCCCATTTAACACTGCGACTCCAAACAGAGCTATAAAACCTATACCTGCGGAAATACTGAATGGCATACCGCGAAACAACAAGGCGAAGATACCTCCTATCGCAGCGAGAGGGATGGCTGTAAAAATAAGTAAGCTTTGCTTTATAGATCCAAATGTAAAGAACAAAAGAAGAAGAATTAAAGCCAGGGCTACCGGTACCGCTACTGATAATCGCTTCTTGCCTTCTTTTAAATTTTCAAACTGCCCGCCATAGGTAATATGATATCCTGCAGGAAGTTTAAGATTAGCATCAAGCTTTTTCTGAATTTCTCCTACAAGTGATTCTACATCACGATCGCGAACATTTATACCCAGCGTGATTCTGCGCTTGGTCTTATCTCTGGAAACCTGCATCGGGCCTTCCTTGTATTCAATATTCGCTAATTCGGCTAAAGGTACCTGTGCTCCGTTAGAAAGAGGGATAAATAAATTCCTTACATTATCTATGTCTTTCCGGTGAATGGTATCCAGGCGAACGACCATATCAAAACGTTTTTGACCTTCGAATACAACTCCGGCCACCCCTCCGGCAAAAGCGGTTTTTAATACAGTATTTACTTCTTCAATGCTTAATCCATATTGAGCAATTTTATCTTTGTTATAGGTTACCATTATCTGAGGCAGGCCTTTTACCTGCTCTACTCTTAGATCCCCCACACCTTTGATCGGTGTGATAATGGCCTGGGCCTCGGCTGCCTTCTGAGCAAGCACATCAAGGTCTTCGCCATAAATTTTGACTGCTATATCAGATCTGACTCCTGTCATCAATTCATTGAATCGTAATTGTATAGGTTGCGAAAACTCAAAATTTACTCCAGGAATAGCTTCAAGAGCTTCTTTCATCATTTCAGATAGATCTTCTCTTGAATCTGTTGTAACCCATTCATCTTTTTCTTTAAGAACTATAATCATGTCAGCTGCTTCGACCGGCATTGGATCGGTGGGAATTTCTGCTGCCCCGATTTTAGTAATCACTTCTTTCACTTCAGGAAACTTCTTTAGAAGTATCTGTTCCATACGTGTAGCTGTTTGAACAGTCTGACTTAAGGAACTTCCGGGAGATATGGTAGCGGTAGCCGCAAGATCTCCTTCTTCCAAGGTTGGAATAAACTCACCGCCCATTCTGCTAAAAATGAAAAAAGATATGACTAACAGGCCTACCGAAAGACTCAGGACAAGCATACGGGCTTTTAGCGCTTTACGGATAATAGGATTATATATCTTTTGCATAAAATCCATCATTTTATCCGAAATGTTTTTCTTATGAAAAGCTTTTTTACTTAAAAAAGCGGCGGAAGCCATGGGAACATAGGTAAGAGAGAGAATCAAAGCTCCCAGAATCGCAAAGCCTACTGTTTGGGCCATTGGCTTGAACATCTTTCCTTCTATTCCGACCAGACTTAGAATCGGCAGGTAAACTATCAATATGATAATTTCTCCAAATGCCGCTGATTGCCTTATTTTAATGGAGGCATCATGTACCACGTCATCCATCTGATCCTGGTTCAGCTTTTTGATATTCGAACCTAAATAGTCATGATGAATTCTATGTACAATACTTTCAACTATAATTACCGCCCCATCGACAATCAAACCAAAATCAATCGCGCCCAAACTCATTAAATTCCCTGAAACCCCAAAAAGATTCATCATACACACGGCAAATAACATGGCTAGCGGAATAACTGAGGCCACTACCAGGCCTGCACGAAGATTCCCCAGAAAAAGAACCAATATAAAAATTACTATTAACCCCCCTTCTATAAGGTTTTTTTCTACTGTCCCTATCGCTTTATTCACAAGTCTTGTTCTGTCAATAAATGCCTCCAGCGCTACGCCCTCAGGTAAGCTTTTTTTAATTTCCTCAACCCTTTGTTTTACTCTTTCTATTACCTGGGCGGAATTTTCACCTTTCAACATTAATACTATCCCTCCTACCACTTCTCCTTTTCCATTTCTGGTCATGGCGCCATAACGTACTGCGGAGCCAAATTGAACATTGGCAACGTCCCGGATTAACAAGGGAACATTATCTTTTTGTGCAACAACTATCTTTCCTACATCTTCAAGACCTGAAACCAATCCTACTCCCCTGATAAAATAGGCATTATGGCCTTTTTCTATATATGCTCCTCCTGTATTTTGATTGTTTTTTTCCAAAGCAGTAAAAACATCTGATACAGTAACATTATGTGCTCTTAGTTTATCCGGATCAATTGCTACTTCATATTGTTTTACGTAACCCCCAAAACTGCTCACCTCTGCCAATCCTTCTGTCCCCGCTAATTGTCTTTTGACAATCCAATCCTGAATTGTGCGGAGATCGCTCGCTGAATATTTTTTCTCATATCCGGGTTTGGGCACAAGTACGTATTGATAAATTTCACCCAAGCCTGTACTGATAGGTGCCATATCCGGATTTCCAAGCCCTTTAGGAATCTGATCCTGTGCAATTTTGATTTTTTCACCGACTAGTTGTCTTGCCCAATAGATATCTGCATCGTCTTCAAAAACAACAGTAACGACTGACAGCCCAAACCTTGAAATAGATCTTATTTCAATAACCTTGGGGATATTGGCCATTGCAATTTCAACCGGATAAGTTATGAACTGCTCTACCTCCTGCGCAGCAAGCGTAGGAGCAGAGGTTATTATCTGTACCTGATTATTCGTAATATCAGGTACTGCATCAATAGGTAGTCTGGTAAGCGAGTATGCTCCCCAGACAACCAATGCGAGCGTAAAAATTCCTATAATTAATTTATTCCTTATGGAGAAGGAAATAAGATTATCTATCATATAATTGTTAGTGTTTAAAATGTTTAGTCCAGTAGTGCCAGACCCTTCCTATTATTCCCAAGATCAAAAGAAGCTAAATAATATAATAGCAATTATTCTTATTATCCTTAAAAAGGTTAGAGGCTTGCCCTTAGCCTTCTTCTTTTTAATTGCCATTAAATTTCAAATGATTTTTATTATAAACCTATTGTGGCCAAAGACACAAATGATTTTGAAAGAATAAGCATTTGCTTATTCCCAAAAAAAGGTTAAAAATTATATTTTAGGAGGCTGCCAGATGGAGTATTGAAATTCTGAAATTCCACTTTGATCTAACGGAGTATTATTGGAAGCAAAAAATATAGGTGATGCTATTTGATATGAATTAAATAGAAAAACTGCTCCGGAAGCACAGCAATTGCATGTGCAAAAAGGCGTACATCCGTCCTGATGTTCGCCATGATGATCTCCCGAATCAGAATGAGGCATAGCATTTTCAAGTGCAAATATATACGTTTTATCTGCTCCATCACCACAGGGGATAAGTGAAAGAGAGAGAGTAATAATCACTAAAAAAAATACTATAAATCTCATTTAGAGTCAATATTAAGAATTTTATTGAATTTTGAAAAACATTTTTACAAAAACATTCCATAGCATCTGGTATTCAAAAATCCTATAAAGTCGCATTTTTACCCCCTACTTCCCCCTACTTACACTATTTTGCAATTAAATGACGGTTTCATAGCTTTGACCTGCATTTGAAAAAAATCATCTCCATATTTCTTTTTATCCTTCTGGCCTGGCAATGCATGTTCAAGGCAGGATTTATTTTTTATTGGAAAATTAATCAAAAATATATTGCCGAAAGATTATGTGAGAATAGGGATAAACCTGAAATGCATTGCAAGGGGAAATGCTATCTGGTAAAGCATCTTAAAAAAACAGAAGAAAAGAATGATTCAAATATTCCTAATCAAATATTAAAACTAAAATCAGTTGACTACTTTTTAACTCATTGCAGAGTTTACAACCTTAGTGTATGTTTCGATTTTTACAAAAATAAAAACCCGTCATTATATTTTTCCAGTCTATCAATAGGATATCAAAACTCTCTTTTCCAGCCACCTGAATTTATTTGAGCATATAATAAATTTATAATAGCACTCAGATCAGCTGTTTGCTATTTCTTCTATTGTTCAGATTTAAATTCAAAAAAAATGAAAAATATAATATTGGCTTTTATTGCATTAACTGCGACGACGTATGCTTATAGTCAATGTGCCTGCTGTGCGGGGGCTGGGACTGGCTCATCAAATGGTGATTACAAAAATGGTATTCTAACCCTTCAAAAAAAACAATGGGTAGTTGAAACCTATGCTGACTATAGAACCATCAAAGCCGGGGAAGAACGCAATGAAAGTTCCGACACAACCGAAGAAGAAACGCCATTAAAAAGTATGTTGATCAGTTCATTGGGCCTTCGCTATGGAATAACTGACAAGATCACAGTTTCCGCATTGCTTCCATGCATTTTTACATACCGACAAAGGCAATGATAATGGTATTGGCGATTTAATTATTTTAGGAACTTTCAGCGTTTACGGAAAAAACAATTTTAATATTGCTTTGCAGGCCGGGGTTGAACTTCCAACGGGTATTCAAAAAGGGGCAAACTTTGACAATACAACGGTAGTGGTTGGTTCGGGTTCAATTGATCCGATGATGGGTCTAGCTTTTTCCAGGCGTTGGGATAAATTTACACTTCAGGGAAACGGGATTTTCAAATATACTACACAAGGTTTTGACAATACAAACTATGGTAATTTATCTGTTCAGAATTTATCGGCAGCCTACAGACTGAAAGGTGAAAATAATTTTTGCTCGCCCGACAGCTTGAATCATGAAGGCCACTCTGATTTAGGCTGGACAGTTTTTAGTGGTTACTATGGTGAGTGGTTGGACAACATTAAAAGCGAGGAAGAAGGCATTGACAAAAACACAGGTTACTATTTAGGATTTGCGACCTTAGGAACAAATATTTCTTTTAAGAAATGGAGTTTCCCTTTAACCTTTTCTTATCCGCTCCGCTTATTCAAAAGATGAATGGGGAACAAAATGATGCCGGGTTTAGAAACCGATTTGGGATAATTAAATCCCTCTAAGAAATTATAATCACTCAACCAACCTGTTATTAAATAACCATCATAACTTCTAATGAGAATTATGATGGTTATTATAATGATGCCCATCTACCCAGCCATGATTTACACCCAAATTATAGTGATAAACCGGAGGCCCATAATAATAGGGGTCGGCATTATAATAATATCCCCCCGAGTAAGGTCTTGAACTTGAGTATATATGTCCGCTACTGCAGCTATACATTAATAACCCGGATAATATGAAACTTAAAATAATTATCAGCTTTTTCATAATTGAAATCTCTCTTATATTTATAACAATTTAAGAGTCCTCAAAGGTCACTTTCCAGGAAATTTTTTAGAATGAATATTCTTAAATTCAATATATTATAAACATGCTATGACAAAAGTCAATAGTACGAAAAAAAGAATTTAAGCTGCATACTTAGCAATAGGAACATAGGGGTTTCCCCTTTTTGCTACAGCAAATATTCCAGCTATTACCTTGTTTCTTACTGCATTTAATACCAGCATTTTTTTTACCTTCTTGCACCTTCCTTTCGTAATATAATTTCATTTCAGAATCATGTCTAACAGCAAGAGTTGCCAGAGAAAGCAGTGATTTCATTTTTTATTCACAAATAATAATAATCGTATAGGCGGAAATATATTTTACCAAATACATCACTATTACGATTTATATTAGCATCGCTTAATCTGCTTTCGGCAGGAAGTTTATCTATTTCTAAGTACATGAGCTTGTTGTAGAATTATTTGGTAATGATCCCATAAAGAATAAATACAAGCTGCTTTTGGGTAGTGAGGATTTTATAATAATCGGAGTAATGTTCGCTGACAGTTTTTTATTATTTCTGTAATAAAAGAGAATAGCTGAGCTATTATTGGTTGCTCTGATAATTTATTATTTTGTTTCATGATGCTTTTGTGCGGTAACTGAAACATCATAAAGGCGGAGATTACAAAATGTAAAATCCCCCTTTGTACTTTTAAAGAAGCTATTACTAATGGCCTTTTTTGTCGGATGACAGTAATTTAAAATTCGCACAAGCGCCTATAAAAGCTGCCCTTATTTTACTAACGAAATTACTTTGCTGATCCAGCATTCTCTCGGGGTGCCATTGTACCAGGCAAAGAAAACTTTTCCCTTGGGGATCCTTTCTTTCTGCTGCTTCTGCTACTTTATCTTCCGAAAAACCACTCAGCGCCAAACCTTCTCCAACCTTATCTACCGCCTGGTGATGATTGCTATTGATTTCCCCTATAGTATCGCCAATCAGCGAAGCCATCCAGGAACCGGGATCAAGATTTACCTGGTGATACCTGTCTCTATTATTTAATTTGGAGTGATCTTCTTTTCCCCAGGAAGGAATATCCGGTATAAGTGTCCCTCCTGCAAAAACATTATAGAGCTGCATACCTCTGCATATTCCCAGCACAGGTAAATTATTTTCTTTCGCAAATTCCATAAGCCGCAGTTCAAACTCATCGCGCTTTTCATTCACATCCGTCTGATGACAATACTTTAAATATTCAGGCTTGCCATAAAAACGGGGATGTACATCTTCTCCTCCGGAAAACACAATACCATCGCAGCGTTTTACGTCTTCAAAATTATTTGACTTTTCGCTAAGCTTAATAACCTCTATGGTACTGGCGTATGACTGTATCCAGGAATAATAGTTTTCAAACTTACTGCAGTCTGTAACGCCTATAATTGTTTTCTTAAAATCCTTTCCGAGTTTGCTTTCTTTCATAACTTATTATATAGTCGTCAGACGACTCATTAGTTTTATAGTATTATCTAAAAATAATTTTCTTTCCCGATAGAAGTCGTCAGACGACTATTTAAATCGATTATGTCATGCAGGCAAAGGAAGTCTGCTGACGGTCTTCAGGTATATGAAAGTCTTGACTTTTCAGTATTTCAAATCTTCCAGGATCCCCCCTTCGTCGGGATGACAAATCTATTTAGTAGTCAGACGAGCAACAGATTAACTACAACGCTTTCATATATAAATTTTTAAAATCCTCCCTGCTCACAGGTTTAGGATTATTAGGATGAGCAAAGTCAGCAATAGCCAAATCGGCCAACTTCTCTATATGTTCTTTCTTCACGCCTATCTCACTCAACTTATGAGGAATTCCTATCTGCGAATTCAAATCAAACAGATATTTCACTACTGCACTCCCGTTTTCTTCTTTCAGTTCCAGCGTGCGGGCAATGCGCCTGAACTTATCTTCAAAACCTGCAATATTGAATTCCATACCATAAGGAATATTCACAGCATTAGCCAGCCCATGATGCGTATCCAGCAAAGAAGACAAGGGATGCGCAAGAGAATGCACCACTCCTAACCCTTTCTGAAAAGCAATTGCGCCCATCATAGAACCGAGTAGCATTTTGCTTCTGGATTCCACATCCGGTTTATTCACCGCATTTATCAATGAATTTTTGATCAGGCAAATTCCTTCCAGGGCAATGCCTTCACAGAGCGGATGATACATTTTTGCAAGGAAAGCTTCCATATTATGGGTAAGCGCATCCATGCCGGTTGCTGCCGTAATAAAAGGAGGAAGATCCATTGTAAGCAAAGGATCTGCGAATACTACTTTTGCCAATAACTTCGGTGAAAATAAAATCTTTTTCTGTTTGGTCTCATCATCGGAAATGATAGCGCTTCTTCCTACTTCGCTCCCTGTTCCCGAAGTGGTAGGGATAGTCACAAAATGCGGAACATCGTTTGTTACATACACATCGCCGCCTATCAGATCATCATACTTAAATAAATCTTCTCTGTGATTTACACGCAGCGCTATTGCTCTTGCCACATCGAGCGCAGCGCCGCCGCCTATTCCTACTATACTGTCGCGCTTTGTATGATCCCAGGCATCTGTGCCTTTGTATACATCTGACTTTACCGGATTTTTATGAATGTCTTTAAATACCTCTGGCGAAAGCCCTTTAGCCTGCAGTCCTTTGATTATATTTTTAAAAAAAGGCAATTCTCCCACCACCGGGTCCGTAACCACCAATGGTTTAGTCAATCCATTCTTTTTTAAATAATCACCCAGCTCTTCGCTCGAGCCCGCTCCAAAGCGGATGGTAGTGGGAAAGTTGTATTGGTAAATCATATAAATAAGTTTAGAATAAGTGCAGCGTGATGAGTGCAGCGTGATGAGTTACTCAGCACACTGCACTCTTTACTCATCACTACTATATTATTTCAAAATATCTTTTCATCTCCCAGTCGGTGACTGCTTTGCTGTATTGTCTCCATTCCCATTCACGGGTGATGCAGAAATGTTCCACAAACTTTTCTCCAAATAATTCTTTGGCGAGATCGGATGTTTTCATTTTGGCTGTTGCATCAAAAAGGTTTCCCGGTAATGTTCCATGAGAATAATCCCTGTAACCATTACCTGAAGTTGCTTCCTGCAAAGTCAGTCCTTTCTTCACGCCGTACAATCCTGAAGCCAGGCAAGCAGCCATCGCGAGGTAAGGATTACAATCAGATCCCATCACCCTGGTCTCAAGACGGGTAGATTTATTGCTTGCGGGCAAAGCACGCAAAGCAACAGTACGATTGTCTTTTGCCCAGGTGAGCGTTGTCGGCGCCCAGGCTCCTTCTACCAAACGCTTATAGCTGTTGATTGTTGGCGCATACATAGGAAGAATATAAGGCAGGCAATGCAATTGCCCTGCTGTATAACTTTTCATAAAAGCGCTTATTTTATCACCTGCCTTCTCTTCATAAAATAAATTTTTCTTACCCTCGCCATCCCAGATGCTCTGGTGCACATGTCCGCCGCAACCCGGAAGATTTTCACTGATCTTGGCCATGAAAGTTGCCATGATG
Source organism: Cytophagaceae bacterium (assembly GCA_019746425.1). Taxonomy (GTDB): domain Bacteria; phylum Bacteroidota; class Bacteroidia; order Cytophagales; family Cytophagaceae; genus JAIERY01. The sequence continues at coordinate 1,915 of JAIERY010000228.1, read as the reverse complement.
CCATGTTTGTAAGCAATTTCTTTCACGCCTGTTTTGAATAACACCGCTCTGTCAGCTGCCTCCAGTATATCAGAATAAGTAATAGCCGCTTCGTACACACCCGGACCTGTTTCCGTATGCAAACCCTCCAGCGGTATGTTAAAATTTTTCATCAGCTCGAAGAGCTGGGAGAAGTAAGTATTTTCAAGCGTGGTTCTGAGTATGGAATATCCAAACATACCCGGTGTAAGCGGCTCCATATTCCGGAACGCCTTATCCTGAACAGTCTGCGGAGTCTCTCTGAAATTAAACCATTCAAACTCCTGTGAAAAATATGCTTTGTAACCTTGCTGTTCTGCCTGCTGTTTTATTTTTCTGAGCAGCTGTCTCGGGCAGTGAGCTGCTGCCTGTCCGTTGTTATCGGTAAAATCTCCCAGGAAGAATGGCACATTATCTTCCCATGGAATTTTTCTGAAAGTAGAAAGGTCCAGCTGCGCAGAAGCATCGGGATAGCCGCTATGCCAGCCGGTAACTTTAGCATTGTCATAAGCTACATCATTGCAATCCCATCCGAATACCACATCGCAAAAACCAAAATTGCTTTCTGCCACCGAAAGAAATTTTTCTACTGAGATATATTTTCCTCTTAATATTCCATCTATGTCGGTCACTGCCAGCTTTACTTTTGCAAGAGGATGCTTGCGGATATATTCAATAATTTCTTCTTTTTTCATAGCGTATTTTTTCCAGGATTAACCAAAGATAATTTCACAAAAATTCTGAACAGTGCAAAAGCAAAAAACATCAGGATAAAGAAAATAAGAGCGAGATAAGGGTAAAAACAAATCACTGCGATGAGAGATAAAACTGCCAGCACCAGCGCTACTATGGGAGTCGCAGGATATAAGGGCACTTTGTAAGGCCTGAAAGCTTCGGGTTCTCTTTTTCTGAAAAGCAAAAGTGATAACATAGAAATAATATACAGCACTAAAGCGCCAAAGACCGACAGGACAATAATATCGGGCGTTTTTCCGGTAAGCAGTGCAGCAATACCAACGAGCATGTTAAACCCCAGGGCTATATAAGGCGTCTGGTATTTAGCATGTACTTTCCCTAGAAATGAGGGAAAATATTTTATTTTTCCCAGCTCAAAAGTGGCGCGTCCTGCTGCAAGCAGCAAACCATGAAATGAAGCCACCAGACCGAAAGCCCCTACTGCAATGATTGCTTTGTAAACCCAGGAATCTTCATTCATAATTTTTCCAAGTGCGAGTGGAAGAGGAGAATCCGATGTCTCGCCGCCGCTGCCATTAAGAAATACAATAGCTTCCCATCCATTTACTCCAACAGAAAAAATAAAAGTCAGTATACACAAAAGCACCAATGTACAGATGGCTGAGCCAAAACCCAGGGTAATATCTTTTTGCGGATTGATCGTTTCTTCCGCTACATTAGCCACTCCTTCAATTCCAAGAAAAAACCATATGGCAAAAGGCAAAGCTGAAAATACCCCGGCGACTCCTCTGGGAAAATTATTATGTTCCAGATTTTCATAACTGAAATGCGGCATACTTACGGCTGCAAAAAGCAAAAGACCTGCAATAGCAATAATGGTCACAAAAAATTCAAATGAAGCGGCTGCCTTCACACCATAAATATTCAGCAGCGTTAATAAAATATACGAACCGACAGAGAAGGCAGTCACAGAAATTTCCGGAACGAGCAAATGTAAATAAGAGCCAAGACCCAGCGCAATGGCAGGCGGAGCAAATACAAATTCAATTACCTGAACCATTCCGGCAATGAAGCCCCAGTTATGACCTAAAATTTTATTGGCGTAGTCAAAAACGCCCCCTGCTTTAGGGATAGCACAGGCGAGTTCGGAATAGCTGAAACTAAAAGTCACATACATCATAATGATCAGCAAGGTGGCAAT
>JAIERY010000143.1 GCA_019746425.1 Cytophagaceae bacterium | reverse complement strand
TCCCTCGTTCATATCTTTTTGCGAACCCTTCATATCCATGCTGTTCATTTCACGCATCATCTGGAAATAGTTTAACCTCGGAATATCAGGCGCTTTTATTATATCTCCATTGCCAAAAAAGCCTGAAGCGTATCCTGTTACGTCGAGGGCTGTAGCTCTCAGTTCCGCAGCACCGCTTTCGGGTATGGTGATCAGCACATCATAAGTTTCAGCGGTGGCGATCTCAAGCTTGTTGACGGGGAACGGAACAACATTAATTCCATCCGCAGACATCACCTGCATATTTCCACCTGCATATTGTAAATTAAAATAGGAGGAAGCAGATCCGTTAATGATGCGAAGCCTTACAATCTCGCCAGGCTTCGCATCTTTGAAATAACTCTTTTCCTGTCCGTTCATCAGAAACTTATTGTAATACACATCTGCCACATCCATGGCAGGCATGCGCTTCCAATCCTGCTTCAGCTTGTCTTTAAGGTATCCGGAAGCTATGGCTTCTCCATAACTCTGGAGCGCGCCTTTCTTTATCGAATACCATTCTCCTCCGCGTTTTAAATAACGCAATACCTGATGGGGATTTTCATTGGTCCAGTCGGATAAGACCAGCACATATTCCTTAAGCTTGTATTTCTCGTTACGCGGGTGTATGACGATAGAGCCATACAATCCGCTCTGCTCCTGCAGCATGGTGTGTGAGTGATACCAGTAAGTTCCGCTTTGTATAAGAGGGAAGGTGAACGTATAAGTTTTCCCGGCTTTGATGGGAATAGTAGTTAAATTAGGAACCCCGTCTTCCTTGTTGGGAACCAGTACACCATGCCAGTGAATGGATGTTTCCATTTTCATTAAATTATGCACCATGATTACGGCTGTATCGCCTTCAATAAAATGAAGTGTCGGAGCAGGTATGCTGCCGTTAATTGCAATGGCATGACGATTTTTTCCTGCAAGATTAACCATTGTATCCTTTACATATAAATGGTATTCTACCACCGATGCCGATGAAAAATGGCAGATATTAATAAACAGACTAAAAAGAATTATTTTCTTAAGCATAGGTTCCTGATATTTGAAATTAAGGGGAATAATTTTCCTTGTTATTTTTTCTTGTTCTGCCATGCCGGATTATTGTCTTCAAACCGGAAGGTGTCCATAGGGTTTTTACCTGTCATGTTCATGTCTTTCATGTTATCCGTATCTTTCATGTCCATGTTAGTCATATTCATGTCCTTCATATCTTTTTTATCATCCATGTTAGTCATGTCCATGTCCTTCATGTCTTTTTTATTATCCATGTTAGTCATATCCATGTGTTTCATGTTTTTCTTATTATCCATGCTTTTCATGTCCATGTCCTTCATATCTTTTTTATCATCCATGTTAGTCATATCCATGTGTTTCATGTTTTTTTTATTATCCATGCTTTTCATGTCCATATTTTTCATGTCTTTGTTGTCCATGTCCTTCATAGTATTGTCCATATCATTCATGTTCATATTCTTCATGTCGCCCATATCTTTCATGTCTTTCATATTTTCGGTTGTGTCCATTCCGGGCATGATTTTATCTTCTTTCATATCCTTCATATCTTCCATATTTTCCATATCCTCATCATGTTTACCATTTTCTCCATGCTCTTTCATCAGATACCTTCCCATGGGCCCTACGCCGGCAACATGGGTAAGCCTTGCGCCATGATGTCCGGCAATTGATAAAAACAACGCAGTAACTATAGCCGCACCGAGTACAACTCCGCTGTATGACCTTCGTGTGATCTTATAAAAATCCCCGATGCCTTTCAGCAAAAATGTTAAGCCTGACATCCATAAAGTATACTGGGCAAATTTTTCATGCTGTGCAAAAATCTCCATCGCTTCTTTCGGAGCGTCCTGTGACGGCATGGCATGAAAAATAGTGCTGGCTGCAAGGGATGAAAGAAATGCGCTGGCCATAATAAATAGTGTGGCCCAGCGGATCTGCTGCCAGTCTTTCCATGTTACCGCAGCCTGGAAAGCAACAGCTAATAAAACAAGCACAACCGGAAAATGGACGGCTAAGGGATGTAATGAAGGAAAATCTGAGAACATATAATTGTTTTTTTTGGGTTTAATAATTATGATTCAATATCGGTTTAGTTAAGACCATTCATCCTATAATTTTTAGAGTATAGTTCATTCAACTTATTTCATAATGTCAGAGTATTGTCATCTCGACGAAGGAGAGATCTGAGAATGTCTGACTTACCAGGATCTCTCCTTCGTCGAGATGACATAAGCTATCGGCTGCTCGTTATAAACAACTTTTATTCGCTTAACTAAACGACATTGAATTATGATTATAAATAAATATACATGTCTTTTTGTTTATTAAAGATTAAAATATGCGCATCTCTAAAAACACCTTATCACCCTTCTCTCTTTAGAAGAAGGGAAGGGTTGAGGTGATAATCAAGAGTTTTTAGAGATGCGCATATGTAACACTATGCGCAATTTTACCTTATATATCACAAATAAACTTTCTTAAATTTCTTCTTTCATTATTTTTATATTCACTAACTGACATGCCTGTTATGGTTTTAAATTGTGTCGAAAGATAATGCACATTGCTATATCCCAGTTGCAAGGCTATTTCTCCTAGCGTTAATTCTCCATACTCCAGCAACTCCTTCGCCCTTTCTATTTTTTGACGGATGATGTATTTTTCAAGCGTAACTTTTTCATATTTCGAAAAGAGCTTGCTCAACGCGCTGTAAGACTCCCCCAGCTTTTGGGATATATATTCAGAATTTCGAAGTGTGGTATCCATTTTTTTGTTATGATGAATGAGTTCTATCACTGCCAGCTTAATCATTTCGATCAATATTTCATCCTGATCTTTTATTAATTCAAATCCCTCTTTTTCTAATGATTTTGCAATTTCCTCCCTATTGAATTCAGCAGATCCTGCGATTGCGACTTTCCCCAGTTGTATCTTTTTCACCCGGAGTCCAAGTCTTGTAAGTTCTTCCTTCACAACTTTTATACACCGTGGGCATACCATGTTTTTTATATGCAACTGGATAACATTCATTTTGTTTTCTTTATTCCTTTACATTCTGTTTGTCGGACAATTCATCATCCTTCTTTTTGCTGTTGAAATAATCTGCCAAAGCTTTTTCACCAAACTTATAGAAGACAACCGGAGTAACGATCATATCCAGCAGAGTGGAGCTTAAAAGTCCGCCGAGAATAACTGTAGCTACTGGATAAAGAATTTCTTTTCCCGCGGCATCCTTGGCAAGCGTTAAAGGAATCAGGGCCAGGGCAGCTACAAGGGCTGTCATAAGAACAGGAGACAACCTTTCCAGCGACCCGCGGATGATCATTTCTTTGCCGAATTTTTCGCCCTCATGCTCTACCAGATGTATATAATGAGAGATCATCATAATACCATTTCGAGAAGCTATACCGGTTAGCGTTATAAATCCTACCATGGAAGCGATAGAAAAGACTCCTCCTGTAAGCATTACAGCAATTACACTTCCAATCAGCGCCAAGGGAATGTTCAGCATGATCTGCAGTACAATTCGTGGTGACTTAAAGTGGGTGAACAAAACCAGGTAAATACCGGCAAAAGAAAATATACTTAATATTAAAATCAGTTTGGAAGCTGATTTCTGACTTTCAAACTGTCCGCCGTACTGGATAAAATATCCGGCCGGTAGTTTTACCTCTTCCCGGATTTTCTTTTGAATGTCTTCTACTGTACTGCCCAGATCACGTTCAGCGACATTGCATGAAACTATAATTCTTCGCTGGGTATTTTCATGGTTAATAGTATTGGGACCATTTTCATAAAAAATATCAGCAACGAGCTTTAAAGGAATTAATTCGCCAGAAGGAGTCTGAATTAAAGATTCCCTGATTATTTCCACATCGCTTCTTTCCGCTTCTGTGGTCCTTACAATAATATCAAAGCTCATCTGTCCGTCCAGCATTTGAGACACGGTGCGTCCGTTGAGTATAGTCTGTAAATTTTCAACCACCTTTCCAACCTGCAGCCCGTATTGTTTTACAGCTTCTCTGTTTACTTTAATAAGAAGCTGGGGAATTAATACCTGCTTTTCCATCTGCACATCCACTACACCATTCACCTCGCTTATCTTGTTCTTTATCTGGCCTCCCAGCGTTCGTAACTCTGTCAGGTCGTTCCCAAAAATTTTAATGGCTACCTGCGCCCTTACGCCTGAAAGCAGGTGATCGAGCCGGTGGGAAATTGGTTGTCCTATATTTACCGATACCCCGGGTATCAAGGCGAGGTTATCACGGATATTTTTCATGATCTCGTCCTTGGTTCTCTTACTTTCGGAGTCCTCTTTAAAAGCGACTTCTATTTCAGAGTTGTTTACGCTTTCCGCATGTTCATCGAGCTCGGCTCTGCCTGTTCTTCTTGCAGTGAACTTCACTTCCGGAATTTTTAGAATAAGCTCTTCCGCGATACTTCCGATTTTATTTGATTCAGGTAAAGAAGTGCCGGCTTCCGCAGAAAGATTTATTGTAACAGACCCTTCATTGAAAGGAGGAAGAAATTCGGTTCCAAAAAACGGTATGGTTAACATTGAAGCGAGGAAAAGCAGAAATGCAAAAAACATTACTTTGGCAGAATTTGCCAATCCATAATTGAGAAGCCTTGTATCTTTTTTCTTAAGCCATCTTACCAGCCAGCTGTCCTTTTCTTCATGCATTTTTTTCATTTTAGGAAGAAGGTAAGAGCATAAAGCGGGCGTAACGGTAAGCGAAACTGCTAATGAGGCGACAATGGAAGTTATGTAAGCGATGCCAAGCGGCGCGAAAATTTTCCCTTCTATACCGCTCATGGAAAACAGCGGAAGAAATACCAGCACCACAATGATGGTTGCATATACGATTGAATTTCTTACTTCAGATGAAGCATCGTAAATCACTTTTAAAGGCGACCTTGGATTGGGAAGATGCTTGTTTTCGCGGAGCCGCCTGAATACGTTCTCAACATCAACAATGGCATCGTCCACCAGCTCGCCGATGGCAATGGCAAGCCCTCCGAGTGTCATGGTATTGATAGAAATATCAAAAGCTTTAAATACCAGACCTGTAATAATAAGGGAAAGCGGAATAGCTGTAAGCGTAATTGCTGTAGTTCTGAAATTAAGAAGGAACAAAAATAAGATGATCACCACCAGGATGGCTCCGTCGCGAAGCGCTTCTATCACATTGGAAAGCGCGGCTTCTATAAAATGCGCCTGCTGGAATATTTCATGATTTATTTTTACATCCTGAGGCAATGAAAGCTGCATCTCATCAAGAGCGGCGATTATTTTTTCTGTTAATTCTATGGTACTGACATTTGGCTGCTTTTCTATGGAAAGAATGACTGAAGGCTTGCCATTAATGCTTCCGTCTCCTCTTTTAAATCTTGCTCCGAACTGTACCTCTGCTACCTGTGATAGCAATACAGGAATACTGTCTTTATATCCGACTACTGTTTTGGCAAGATCGCCAAGAGATTTTGCCCTGGCGATATTGCGTATCAATACTTCCGTGCCGCCTTTATTAAAAAAGTTTCCGGTAGTATTCTGATTTGTCAGAGAGAGGGCGCTTTCAACCTCTTCAATAGACAAGCCATAGGCTTTTAACCTGGGTATGGATATAAGAGCCTGGTACTGCAATTTGTCTCCTCCGATAGGTATTACCTGCGCAACGCCGGGTATGGAAAGCAATCTTCTTCTTATATTGTAATCCGCAATAGTTCTGAGATCCGCTTTGGAAGTAGAATCTGAAGTTAGCCCCACGATCATGATCTGTCCCATTACAGAAGAAATCGGCCCCATTACCGGAGTTACTCCCGGAGGAAGTGTATTCTGGGCGCTTTGTAATTTTTCAGCAACAAGCTGTCTTGCACGGTATATATCTGTTCCCCAGGTAAACTCTACGAACACCATCCCGAGACCTATTGCGGAATTAGACCGGACTGTCTCAACTCCCGGCGCGCCGTTCAGCACTGTTTCTACCGGTAAAACAACAAGGGCTTCTATTTCTTCAGGAGCCATTCCTTCTGCCTCTAAAAATATAGTAACTCTTGGCCGGTTCAGATCGGGAAGCACATCAACGGGAAGATTAATCAATGTATAGCTTCCATAAACCAGGAGGAGACAGGCTGAAGCTATTACGAACAACCTGTTATTGAGAGAAAATGCAATTATTTTGTTAAGCATCTTTTTACCTGTTTAAGAAAATGGATTTTAATTGATAAGCCCCTGAAACAACGACACGCTCATCTTCTGCCAGTCCTTTTTCAATAACGGTATATTCTCCTTCCGCTATTCCGGGCGACACATAGTTGAGCTTAAAAATTTCCGGCTCAGGGTGCGTAAACACTACGGGCTTTCCGCCGATCTCGCTTAATGCTGAAGTTCTCACCCGGATCACATTATTCAAGGAAGCGACATTGGTTGAAACTTTAATATTGACGAACTGGCCCGGCTTGAAGTATTTGTCGGAATTGTCTATTTCGAGTATTACTTTCATGGACTGATTGTTGGAATTCACGATCTGGCTCATGCTTACGAAGGTTACCTTGTCGGTAAAATATTCTTTGAGAGAACTTTCAATAATGTATTTATTGTCTTTCTGTATTTTCTCCCTGTCCTGCTCAAACACCTGCGCTTCCACCCATACTTTGTTGATGTCCGCTACCCTGAGTACAACCTGGCCTGCCTGCACAGTAGAGCCGGGAGCTAAAGTAAAGTTATCTACTATCCCTGAAATAGGCGCGATCAGACTGATCTGATTAGTATTGCCTCCCGAAAGATTGTCGAAAATTCTTTTCCCTTCAATTGCACGTTTATATCTGATCTCCGCATTAACAAGATCTTTTTGCGCTACAATATCCTGTATGGATTTAAGCCTTTCATATTCTTTTTTTGCTGCATCATATTCAGCATATACACCGGCTCTTTCGGTAGCGAGTTGAATTTGCTCGGGCGCTGTTAAGTTTTGCTCCATTAAAGCCAGTACTTCTCCTGCCTTTACTGTCTGTCCCACAGTCACTTTTAAAGAAGTGATCTTCCCGCTTTGCGGAGCGAGGATCTGCACCATTCCCTTGGAGGAAGGTATGACAGTGCCTAAAAGACCTGTGATATCTTTTGTGTCCGTCTTTTTGGAAGTCTCTGTCTTTATACCAAATAAGAACTGAGTTTCCTTCAGAACTTCCGCAATATCGCTCATGATGGAATTGTCAGACTTCTTGGTTTCTCCATGATCTTCCCCTCCATGAGCATTCAGAATATGATATGAAAGAATGGTCAATAAAATTACGCCTATAGCTGAAATGTACTTTTTCATAGTGTCCTCCTTTTTCTTAAAATAAAAAATGAAATGATTGCGCCGCCTATGAGGCCGGCAACGAGCAGTAAAATGGAATTCTTAGTAAATAAAGGATCTTCATGCATCTCTTCCGTTTCCAGGGTTTTTCCAACCTGAATGTCGTTGATCAGCATCAGATCTACGATGTCTCCTGAAGAGATATTTGCGATCAGATTATAAGATTTATTTTCAGGAAAGCTTCCCTCTATACTGTAAATCCCGGGTTCAATCTGTTTTGCGGTAAATTTAAGATTGGGATCTTCATCGCTTGCGATATCCATTTTTGCATTTTCAACCGGCGCATTTGATGAAAAATCAGAAAGAAATAATTTCATAGCAGATTTTTTTCCCGCAGATAAAGGCTCATATCTTAAAACAAGTTCAAAAGTCTGCGACTGGCTGTTAACCGTAAAGTATTTTTTTCCCGCCTGTGCCGTTTTAGGTTTTTCACCATGGTCTTCGCCGCCATGACCAAAAGCATTCACGGCGACAAACAATGTCAGAATCAAAAAATAATTTTTCATTTATTCTCCTTTTAAATAGTTTAACTGAATGACTGCATTATTATAATTCCTGATAGCATCATAGTATCCGAGCTTGATTTCAAATGCCTGATTAAGGCTGAGCATATAGGTCATAAAATCAATAATGCCTGATGCATAGCTTCTTTCGGATGTACTTACGATAAGATCTGACTGCTTCAGGGCTGTCTCTTCATAGTACATGATCGTTTTCTGATTCTGCCGATAATCATTGACAGCCTGCTGATAAGTACTGGTGTATGTTTTTTCAGCCACCAGATACTGGGACTGGGCGATCTGTGTTCCTATATTCGCTGCACGGATCCTGGAATTATAAGTCCAGAACCATACAGGCACGGTGATTCCCAGACGGAATCTGTATAACACAGGGCTATTGGAAAATCCCTGGTTTAAATATCCAACCATCAGTCCTGGTGCGAGACGCGATCTTTCCAGCTTTAAATTTCTGCCCGCAACGATCCTCGATTGCCTGTAATAGTTAAGCAAAGGATTTTGCAAAGTATCATAAGATGCAGTGTCGATCATTACAGGGGCATTCAGCTTTTCATATGCCGAAGCCGGGATTAAAGCCTTTGAAACAATTCCTGTGAGGTTTCGAAGCTGATTCTGTGCATTCATCAATTCCAACTCCGCGCGTAAAAGATTATTATGCACTTCTTTATACCTTGCTTCCGAATTAATTTTTTCGATCAGAGGGGCTTCTCCCGCATTGAAGCGGCGGCTCGCAGCTTCAGAGAATTTTTGATAAATGCTATCCTGATAACGCAACTGCACAACTCTGTCATAACTGTATTGCAGATTCTGAAAAGCAACTCTTATATCTCTTTTTAACTGAGACACATTCACCAAAGATCCTTTTTCTGCCAGCGTTACATTCTCTTTCCCTAATCTTGCCTGATTGGCATATACTGTTGGAAAGTCGAAAATCTGCTGAACTCCTACGGCAAATTGTACAGAAGTAGGGCCTTCCAGCCATATATCGGGGTTATTAAAGTTGTAACTTCCTTTCTTCAGCGCTCGTTGCTGCTCTATCTGCTGAGCGGAAAGCTGCATTTGAGGGTGGTTCTTAAGCCCCTCGTCAATAGCTTCCTGCTCCGTTATCTGTGCCATAGCATCTTGGACTAGAAAACAAGTCCAGCTTAAAATGATATATTTTAAAAATTTCGTTCTCATGTTTTTTTCTTTGATAAGAAGCGCTGCTATGCTTAGCTTCCCGAATTAAACTTTGCGCTTACAGTTTTGTCTCCGATCCTCAGAGTTACTATCGCGCCTGAAAGTTTGTCTGCATTATCTACGGTGGCCATCAGATGGTCTTCATGCACCATTAAATCTTTAGTTTCCGTTTTGCCGCCAGTCTGAAAAATTGCTTTACCTGTAATTCCGGAAAGGGGTATTGCTTTTTCAGCATTGTCTGAAATATAGAATTTTACTTCATTGCCGTTCTTCACCATTTCTACATGGTACTCGCCTGCTGTTACTACTGTGCCTCCGTGAGGTGATGCATGTGAATGCTGCTCTACTGAAGTATGTTCGTCGGAATGAGGTTCCATTTCTTCATGAGAATGAGGCTTGGATTCATCCACGCCGACTTGATTTACATGTCCTGTTTCCTGCTTCTTGTCTTCTTGGCATGAGTACAAGGTATATCCTCCGATAAGGAGCGCTATTACATAGGTTTTTAATTGATGGATCATCATAATGTTTTATTTTAGTTTTAATGTGTATACAAATCATTGTTTTTATTTAAGTTCTCTTAAGTTTCCCTGTAGACTTAAGAGTAATTTGGGAATTCTTATAAGCGAGCATCTCATATTCTATTACAGGTCTCAAAGATATTTTAAGATCCCAATAGCAGTATATAGAGCTCACAGCAATACTAAAGTATTCTGCAGAAATCAATGATGTAATTGACAGTGATTATTGTTTAGCAGACCTATAGAGGGCTAAACAAAGATTGACCGACCGGCATAAAATATGCACGGTTGTCTGTGAAGGGAAAAATCAAATTATAAAAGATTGGATTAATATCCGTATATCTGGAATTTTCCGTTTGAGGAATTGAGATGAAAAGTGTCTGAGTGAATAAGAGATTTTATTATGTGGAACCTTATCTATAAAAGAGAGTGTAAAATAAGTAAAGTTCGTTTTATTAAAATCGAATTGAACATCGGAATTTCCCTGAACAGATGTAAAAAAGGAAGCGGTTATTTCAGAGCAGCAATTATCATCTTTTTGCTTATTGTCAGAATCATCATGTTTATGATTTTGATGATGCCTTGCTTCTGTGTCTGCATGATGATCATCAGAATGTACATGCTCAAAAGAGCTAGAAGCAGTAATATTATTTTTAAATCCAGATACGCATAAAAAACTCAATATATATACCATAGCGAAAACCGCCAGCATAGATATGGCAAATGCTTTATGGAATATTTGAGATTTATTTTTCACGTAATTTAATTAACTATGACGGCCAAGATATAAACATTTATTTTAAAATGCAACTTGAAGTAAAGCCTGTTTTAAAGGCTTAACGAAATTTAGGTTTTTATATTTTTATTACTGTAGGAGAAACAAGGCTATTTCCCAAAAATCATACAACTTTTCTGTAATTGTTGTAGAGATTCTGCACTAAACAATGAATAATTAACTTATTATTGTATGTAACCAATCTGTACTAGAATTCCATAAGCTATTATGGTTTTACTAATCTCAGAAAGTAAAAATTATCAAATATTATCTTTTAATATTAAATGCGCCTAAAACTTTTACTGACATTGTTGATCGCAATCATATCACTAAACCTATATGCGCAAATACCTCAGGATACTATCAGAAATAACTCGAATCACGAACATCATAAAAATGAAATCGGCATCGCCAGTTCTGCTGCTTATTTTAAAGGAAATGAATTAAGCTATAGTATGCACATTCATTATATCCGTAACATATCAGGATCAAAGTTTGGACTAGGTCTGAGTTTTGAAAGAATATTTTTTACATTTAAGCATAATACTGCTGGAGTGGTGATCGCTTATAGGCCGCTGGAAAAATTAAGTTTGATATCATCACCGGGCGTTACTTTTGAAGAGGATAATCTCTCCAATCCGGTTTTTACTTTACATACAGAAGTAGCGTATGAATTTGAAATCGGAGCTTTTCATATTGGGCCTGCTTTTGAGTTTGCTTTTGATCCGAATGATTATCACATGGGTTTGGGGCTGCATGTTGGATATGGTTTTTAATTGTGGCTGATGTTGCTGAAGCATGGAATGTACGAATCAGCCTCAGGCAGTAATCGGTAATATATAAGACGACAGTGTAATTCAGAAGATGCAGTAAAGTAATAAAGGACGTTTAACCTATAAAAAAAAGAAGAAACAAGACGTCGATGTGACTTCTTATTTCTTCACATTATTATAAATTAATTATTTCTCTCCACTGGTTAATATCTGTTCCGATGTCTTCCATATGTCGCATAATTATTTCCATGACTTCCGGAATATGGATTTGAATAATTGTTGTTATGCGGATTTACATAGACCGAATGCTCGGGAGCAACATAGACACCTGAATGTTCTGGAGCAATGTACACATTATGTTGGGGTGCAACATAAACTGTGTGAGGATTTACATATACCGGAGCATGAGGATCTACATAAACCGGTTGAGGATTCACATTCACATCTACATGAACCTGAGCATTTGCTTTATTAACATACACTATGGATATAATAAAGCTTAATATTATGATCGTTTTTTTCATAAATTTCACTTGTTTAATTTAATGTTATAAAGACAAAAAGCGTACCATTATTTTGAGAGCGTTTTTATCCACAGAATATATTCAGAATCAATGTCCGTGATGGCCTCCATGATGCCCGCCAGCCCATCCGTCATGACCCAAGTCATAATGAATAGAGGGCCCATAATAATAACCGGGATATACCGGATTACCATAATAGTAGTAGTCATATGCAGGAACTCTTCTGGGATAATTCTCTACATGAGCAGAGGTGTGATAACCTCTGCTGCATCCATTAAGGACCAGCACCCCCAGGAACATACTTAATATAAAAACCAACTTTTTCATCTTAGTATTAATTTTATAAGTGGATTTATCTTAATAACAAAATACCTGACTTTAAGGTCGTATTTCATAAGAATTTATATATTACCGTAAGAAACCGGTCATATATCTATCGTATCGTAGCGTATCTAACTTACTACCTTCTCATCCCGTATAAAGGGACATGAAACTTTCTTTTATGGATTGTCAAAAAGCGTTTCACCTTGCAAAGCAATAATTTAAGAGCTCAATAAATCAAAAATGCAGATAAGGCGACGGAATCCTTAAGAGCAGGTATTTTATTCATTAATATTTTAAATATGGCTTCCACCATTTTAAATTTATTTATAGCCATTCTTGTATCATTTCCTTTATATGGACAAATGACCGCTAAAAAATCAGCTGATAGAAAATTTCGTGGAGCTATCAGCTTCCTGATGGGAGTTTCAGCAATAAATAACACTCAATTAAACCGGTGGTTAAGCGATAACACAGGCACCATAGTAAGTGGAAGAGGATTTCTGAATGTAGGGCTACAGGGATTTTTGGCAAAAGGTCATTTCATTTACGGAATGGCTTATTCCCATGAAAGCATTTTAGTCAGGCCCAATGTTTCTCCCAACAGAGGAAGCTTCGGGCTATACTCCGGGGCATCATTAAGTAATCTGTACAGCCCTCGGCAATTGCTTCTGATGGTGGGCTTAGGATACAGCTCAATGAGCGTTTATTTCAATGGAAATGTTCCTGCGACTCTGGCTACTAAAGGCATTCCTGTACGTACTGCAAAATTGATACAGCCCGCTTTCTGGCTTAATCCTAAAATAACATGGTTAAGAAATATACAAATCAAAAAATTCGCTAAGCTCAGAACAGGAATTGATGCAGGTATAGGGTTTTATTTTCCTGCAAGTTATAGCTATGGATATACAAAGAAGACTTCACATAATCATAGTGGGGCATTTGACGGTTATAAAGTAAATCATGTCCCTATTCCCAACATTGGAACGATGAGCTTCACAATAAGCGGTTTTATCGGATTCTGATTTAATAATTGAATTGCTTTTTTCTGGCAATTGAAAAATAATGACTTTAATTATGTCAATAGCCTTCCTGAAATACATAGCCCACTCCCGTAAAGTGGGTTATTTTTTTAATTTTGCATCGTTGCACGAAAATAAAAGATCTCACCGGTATTCAGGAACTATTTTATGAAAAAAATAATAATACTGTCTCCCTGGCCTTTATAATGGTCTTTTTACTGGCTTTATTCATCGTCCCCGTTATGTATGAAGAAGAACTGGAAGATATAGTCCGAAAAGAGATTGATGAAAAAGTGGATGCTCACGTGGCCTTTGACCATCTTACAGTTTCGATGATAAGGAACTTTCCTGATATTACTCTGTCAGTGCATGGATTGACCATAAAAGGCAAAAAGGACTTTGAAAAAGATCCCCCTGCTTCTATAAAAGTACTCCCCCTGCATTTATTATAAATTTAATAAGGAATTTAATTAATGTAAAAAATCATATTGATATTTATTTATGGATATACAAACAGAACTTACTGTGTTATTGCCCCGAGTCGTTGTAGCAACGGTTCTCGGAGGTATTATCGGCTTTCAAAGAGAACAGAGCGGCAGTTATGCCGGAACACGTACATTTGCAGCCGTATCTATGGGAGCAGCCCTTCTTACATCTATAAACCTACATCTGGGCCTTGATGACCCGACCCGAATGGTTGCCAATATAATTTCAGGCATAGGTTTTTTAGGAGCCGGGATAATATTCAGAGATACTGCCAAAGGGAATGTATGGGGACTCACTACTGCAGCAATTTTATGGTCCACCGCCTGTGTTGGCATTGCTACAGGTTTTGGGATGTATGTTATCAGTGCATTCAGTACAGGCATTATGTACCTGCTTTTAATTTCCCATAAAATTCCTTATTTAAAAAGATTAAGAGAACGTACAAATAAACAGGAAAATCCGGATTGAATCGCTAAGAAGCCAGTACAAAGAAGAAGAGTTATATCCTATAAAATTTAAAAATCAGTTAGAATTAACCTTTTGCTTTTTCTTCAATAGTTTCGAGAAGTTGGTTGTGACTGTAAGGTAATTAGCGCCTCCTGCAACATGGTAATATGCTCTTGAAAAAGAAAACTCAAAAGATTTTACCCTCATCATAAATCCAAAGGAGAATCCGGCCCCGCCTGATTTAGTTTGAAGTCTTAATTCTCTTCTACGGAGATAATTATACCCAAATCTTAAGTGAAAATTCTTACTTAAAATCAATTCGCCTCCCAAAACAAAATGTCTTCCTAGTTTATCAGCAAAAGATTTTTTCTGCTTTATTTCATTTCCTTCTAAATCTACAGTGCCTTTCACTGTTGGATCAAGATAGACAATATCCCATTTATAAAGATGATGTACCGTAATACTCATTCTTAATGGCATATGCTCTGGTTTAAATGTGGTGCCCAACTGTATATCAAATGGAAGGGCAACTTTAGATTCAGGTGTATATTTTTTTAATGCAACACCCATGTTTTTAAAAACCAGTCCGATTGTAAAATCTTTTTTAGGGTGTTTAAATATACCTCCAAGATCAGCCATTAGGGCTAAAGAGTTATAAGTGTCTATACTTGAGGAAGCAAATTTCACGGTTGCACCTATTGAATAATAGTTAATAGTATGAGACCTGGAAGCAAATATAAAATACTCATTTGGTGAAAATGTCCCTAGATCAGCTCCAGTAGGATCGGTTCTTTGTATCTGGCCATAATAATTATATTGTAAACCTCCCGCATATATACTACGATTGTTAAAATTCTGGGCGTAAGCTAAAGAAGTGCTTTTGATATCCGCAAAAAATGCAACATAATTTAAGGAAAGGTTTTTGTGCATTTCAGAAGTAAGCAAAGCTGGATTTTGAAGAATCATATTTAGATCATTGTCCTTTATGGACACATTCAGGCCACCTACCCCTGCAACATGTGCATTCACTCCCATATCAACAAATTCAAAAGAATTTCTTCCTCCTATCTGAGAATAACAAGACGAGTAACTAAAAACCTCTGCACTGAAAGTGCAGAGGTTTGGAAAAGAAAGAATGAAATTCTTTCCTATTCTTCCAATATTATATTGTCGTT
>JAIERY010000438.1 GCA_019746425.1 Cytophagaceae bacterium | reverse complement strand
TGTGAAATTCTTCCTGTTTAGATTGGAGAAATTATTTGCCTAATGAGGTTACTCCCCAGAAAATAAATGTGATCCATAAAAAAGCCACGATTATTGTGGCTTTTTTATTTGCTATACCTCTGTTATTTCGCCGAAGTAAATCTCTTATTAGCTGCTTCCCAGTTCACTACATTCCACCATGCGGCAATATAATCAGGTCTTTTGTTCTGATACTTCAGGTAGTATGCATGTTCCCATACATCAAGACCTAATATCGGAGTGCCTTTCTTCTCTGCTATATCCATCAAAGGATTGTCCTGGTTAGGAGTAGAGCAGATTTCAAGATTCCCATTCGCTACAATCAGCCATGCCCATCCTGAGCCGAATCTGGTTACGCCTGCGTTAGCAAATTCTTCTTTGAACTTGTCGAAGGTTCCCCATTTCTTATCAATGGCTGCTGCTAATTCTCCTGAAGGTTTTCCTCCGCCTTTGGCAGATAGCAAAGTCCAGAATAAAGAGTGGTTGTAATGTCCGCCTCCGTTATTTCTTACCGCTGGAGCAAGCTTGCTGATGTTTTTTAAGATTTCTTCAATGGATTTTTTTTCCCACTCAGTCCCTTCAATCGCTTTATTAAGATTGGTTACATAAGCCTGATGGTGTTTACCATGGTGAATCTCCATGGTCGCTTTGTCGAAATGTGGCTCCAGTGCATCGCTGGGATAAGGTAGAGCCGGTAATTCAAATGCCATATGCTAAAAATTTAAGGGTGAAACATAGTAGCTGAAAGCTAAAAGCGTAAGGCCTAAAGCTTAGCTGCTGCAAGTTATTTATTCTTTCTTTAAATACTAACAGTATGTATTTACAATACTGTTAAAAAGCTTTAAGCCTTTCGCTTTTAGCTTTCAGCTTCTTAACTTATCAAAAAATCTGTGCATCAGCTCTTCGCTTTCTGCAGCCATTATCCCTTTTACAATTTCCGTCTTAGGGTGCAATATCCTTTGCTCAATATTGCTGAAACCGCGCTTAATATCTGCAGCCCCATATATTACTCTTCTGAACTGGGCCCAGAAGAGCGCTCCCGCACACATTACGCAAGGTTCTAAAGTAATGTACAGATCGCATTCAGGCAAATATTTGCTCCCGAGGTAATTAGAAGCAGAAGTTACGGCAATCATTTCTGCATGAGCAGTAACATCGTTTAATGTTTCAGTCTGGTTATGGGCTCTGGCAATGATTTTATTTTTGCAGACTACTACTGCCCCGACGGGAATTTCATTTTTCTCAAAAGCATGCAAAGCTTCTTTGTATGCTTCTTTCATGAAATGTTCGTCACTGAAAACGCTGAGCAAGGTGGAATGTTTATTTTAAAATTTAAATACAATTAAAAAATCATTACTTGTCCCGGTTTTTTACCGGGATTCATCAGGAAAATCATTTGCTGGCTGAAAGTAAATAGATTTTATATAGAAATATGATTTTATTAAAAGCTGTGCCTGCTGGTTAGACAGGAATCAGCGGTTATTTTTTGGTTTTGTTCTTATTTTCTTTGATTACCTGAATAGGTCTTTTCCCCTTATGTGGTTGCTGATATTCTTCCACAGTTTCTGCCAGTTTTTTAGGTTCTATTCTGATAGAATACATCACAGCTTTTGCTGTTTCTCTCCATGCCGCTGTCTTGTTTCCATCCGTGGTGAAATTAAAAATATAAACTCTGTTGGTTTTGTTTTCCTTATCTTTTGCATTTCCGATGATGGTGTAGGAGAGATAAGTATATTTTTTAATGTTATCTGCCTCAGAAGTAAATTCAAAAAGCACAAAATCGTTGCCGTTAATCTTTTCTGTGCCCTCATGCAGAAAAACCACATTGCTGTACATTTCCATAATGGTGGCCTTATACATATCTTTTAATATCCCAAAATCGCTTCCTGCCCAGAGTGACTTGCTTACATTTAAACCGAAATCGACCGTTCTGTCAAGGCTGGTAAACATAGCCAGAGGTTTTTTGGTGGAAGGATATTTCTGTGCGATATCTCCTTCAGACATGGCTACAAAATCTTTAGGCAAAGATGCAGTTACACCTTCTGTAATTTTAACCGGCATGAGCTTGGGCTCATCGGCGTTGATGAATAAAAGGCAAATAGATATATAGAGCAGGTATTTCATAGTATCTTAAATTCCAAATGACAAAACCGAAATTACAAATAAATTCCAAATTTTAATCATACAGTCTAATTAAAGACCCGACAGGGTTTCCGGGATTTTAACATTTGAATTTTGGTATTTGTTTTTCGGAATTTACTAAATTGCATCCCTTGATTTAAATAATAACGTATGTTAAGAACACATAATTGCGGCGAACTCAGAATAGGAGATAAAGATAAAAAAGTAACCTTGTGCGGCTGGGTACAAAAAGTGCGTGATAAAGGAGGAATGATATGGATAGATCTTCGCGATAGATATGGTATCACTCAGTTGATCATGGAAGAAGGTAAATCGGATGCAGCAGTAATTGAATCGGCCCGAAAACTGGGAAGGGAATTTGTACTGCTGGCAGAAGGAACAGTGATAGAAAGGCTGGCAAAAAATAATAAAATTCTTACAGGGGACATAGAGATTAAAGTTTCTAAAATTGAAATTTTGAATTCTGCCAAAGTGCCTCCTTTTATTATCGAAGATGAGACAGATGGCGGTGATGACCTGAGAATGAAATACAGGTATCTGGATCTTAGAAGAAATACAGTAAGACAAAATCTTGAATTGAGATATAGAGTGGGAATTGAAACCAGGAAATATCTTGATGGATTAAATTTCATCGACGTTGAAACTCCTGTGTTGATAAAGTCTACTCCGGAGGGAGCAAGAGATTTTATTGTGCCTTCCAGAATTAACCCCGGAGAATTTTATGCCTTGCCTCAGTCGCCTCAGACCTTTAAGCAGCTGCTGATGGTTTCCGGTTTTGACAGGTATTATCAGATTGTAAAATGTTTCAGAGATGAAGACCTGCGTGCTGACAGGCAGCCTGAGTTTACTCAGATAGATTGCGAAATGTCTTTCATCACACAGGAAGATATTCTAAATACTTTTGAAGGCTTGATAAGGCATTTGTTCAAAGTAGTAAAGGGAGTAGAGATAGGCACGCTTTCAAGAATGACTTTTGCCGATGCGATGAAATATTATGGCAATGACAAGCCTGATACAAGATTTGAAATGAAATTCGTGGAACTGGATGAACTGGTGAAAGGGAAAGGGTTTAATGTATTTGATGCAGCCGAGCTTGTGGTAGGAATTGCAGCCAGAGGGGCAGCCGCGTACACAAGAAAAGAAGTAGACGAGCTTACAGAATTTGTAAAACGTCCGCAAATAGGAGCAAAAGGATTGGTGTATGTAAGAGTAAATGAAGATGGCTCTGTAAAATCCAGCGTTGATAAATTTTACTCTGAAGACGAACTGAAGAAGTGGGCAGAAAAAATGAATGCGCAGAAAGGAGATCTTATTCTTATTCTGGCAGGAGAAGCAAAACAGACACGAGGTGCTTTGTCGGAACTACGACTTGAGATGGGTAAGCGATTGGGCTTGAGAGATAAAAACAAATATTCATGCCTGTGGGTAGTTGATTTTCCTTTGGTGGAATATAATGAAGAAGAGAAAAGATGGTTTGCGATGCACCATCCATTCACTTCGCCTAAGCCGGAAGATATTCATTTGTTGAAAACCGATCCCGGAAAGATAAGGGCCAATGCCTACGACATGGTTATAAACGGTGTGGAAGTTGGAGGAGGTTCTATAAGAATTCATAACAGAGATGTGCAGGAGCAGATGTTCAAAACACTTGGCTTTACCGAGGAAGAAGCAAGGGCACAGTTTGGATTCTTAATGGAAGCATTTGAATTCGGTGCGCCGCCTCATGGAGGAATTGCTTTCGGCTTTGACAGGTTGTGTGCTTTATTCGGCGGCGCAGATTCTATCAGAGATTTTATTGCCTTCCCGAAAAACAATGCGGGCCGTGATGTAATGATCGATTCCCCGTCTCACATTGAGCAGAAGCAACTGGATGAGTTGAATATCGCAGTGAAGAAAAAGTAAATACATCAGTATATGTCAGTTAAGTTTTTATAAGAAAATTTTCATGGACGTTGTATGTCAATAAAATAAAAAAAGTTTCCGTCATCCCTGCGCAGGCAGGGATCTCGTCCTTTTGTGCTATCTTCATTTTCATTCAATCAGCTAATTATGAGTCCCAAAGGGGGATATGTTTACATCGTTTCTAATAAATCCCGGACCATCTTATATACCGGCGTCACAAGCAACTTAATTGCAAGAACCTTCGAACATAAAGAGAAAAAATTAATTGGCTTTACTTATAAATATAACTGTCAATATCTCATTTATTATGAATTCCATGAAACTATAGAAACGGCTATAGAGAGAGAAAAGCAAATTAAAACATGGAAACGCTTATGGAAGGAAAATTTAATCAAGTCTTTTAATCCGCAATTAAAAGATTTATGGAATGAAATAGAAGGTTGCGAATGAATGCTTGGGTATGCAGTGTGCAGGAGGACGAGATCCCTGCCTCCGCAGGGATGACGTATATATTTGTACAATAAATTGATGTACAATGTCTGTCAACACACCTGTAATTTAGGTTTAGCTTTCATATATACTTAGGAATTTAAGCGTTGCGACCATCACAAAAAAAAGCCCATGCCGAAGGCATGGGCTTTTTTTGCCTGCTTTTTTTAAGCCTTAACAGTTTCTTTTTCTTTCTCTTTAGAAGATCCCCAGTTGGCGAAATCAACCAACACAGGCGAACCAATGCAAAGAGAAGAATAAGTTCCTATCAACACCCCGATCAGCATCGCGAAAGAAAATCCTTTGATGGTTTCTCCTCCGAAAATGAACAGGATGATGATTACAAATATGGTACTCATACCGGTGATAAGCGTTCTGCTTAAGGTGTCATTCAAGGCATTATTAATAACGGTAGAAAAATCTTTATCCGCTCTGTGAAGCGTTAAGAATTCCCTGATCCTGTCAAATACTACGACGGAGTCGTTGATGGAGTAACCGATTACCGTAAGAATAGCCGCTACGAATGCCTGGTCTATTTCCAGAGAAAATGGAACCAATCCATCCAGTAAAGAGAATATGGATAATACCACTAATACCACGTGCACTAAACTCACGATGGTTCCAAACGCAAACTGCCATTTTCTGAATCGGATCAGTATGTAAAGGAACATCAGCGCGATTGCAATACCCAGCGAATATATAGCAGATACTTTGATGTCATCGGCAATAGTAGGCCCTACTTTGGATGAGCTTAATATTTCTGCATTTTCAATCTTCATCAAGCCTTCCTTTAATTTTTGCTCTGCAGCAAGAGTAGCTCCTTCCGATTCATCGTCAACCAGATAACTGGTAGTGATTTTGTATTTCACATTTGATCCATAGGTTTTTACTTCTGGCGCTGTTCCAAGGCTGCTCGTAAGCGCTTTTCTGATCTCTTCAGCATTGCTGGGCTTGTTCATCTGTACAATAAAAGTTCTCCCACCTTTAAAGTCAACGCCAAGATTTAAACCTTTTACAACAAGAGAGACTATTCCTGCGGCAATGATAAGCCCGGAAATGGCGTAATACAGTTTTCTTTTTCCTATGAAATTGATGTGAATATTCTTGAACAGGTTCTTGGTCCATGGGCTTCCAAAGCTGATATTTTGTTTTCTCTTAAGGAAATAACCAAAAATTACTCTGGATATTAAAACAGAAGTAAATAATGAACAGAAGATACCAATGATCAACGTTACGGCAAATCCATAAATCAATCCTGTCCCGAATCCAAGTAGTACAAAGCCCTTAATCAAAGTGGTAACGTTCGAATCAAGAATGGCAGAAGAAGCATTTTTGTAACCGCTGCTTATAGCTGTATCGAGGCTCTTGCCTTCATTCAGGTCCTCCTTTACTCTTTCGTTGATCAGTACGTTCGCATCGACGGCAATGGCAATAGACAACAGAATACCGGCAATACCTGGTAAGGTAAGTACTGCATTAAAGTTGGCCATGATACCCAATATCAGAAGCACGTTGAACAGCAATGCAATGTCTGCCACGATACCCGCTTTGTTATAGTAAAATATCATGAAGAAAATAACTATCAGCAAGCCAACCACCATCGAAGTCAAACCTTGTGCAATCGCTTCTTTTCCAAGTGTTGGTCCAACTACTACCTCTTCCACGATTCTTACCGGTGCAGGAAGCTTGCCTGCTTCCAATATGGTTGCAAGGTCATTTGCCTCATCTATATCAAAGTTACCTGATATTACAGATCTTCCGTTTGGAATTTCTGTTTTAACTTCAGGAGCAGAGTAAATCACATCATCCAGTGCGATTGCAATCCTTCTGTTCATTCCGCCTTCGTTCTGCTGAGCTGCTTCCCTGGTAATATTTCTCCATTTTTTTGCTCCGGCATCATTCATCTCCATAGAGACCTGTATTTCTTTCTGTGTCGGGTCTGAATCTACAGAAGCATTGATGATAGACTCACCTGTTAAGCCTCTGCCGCCTTTTTCTTTTTTAACTGCGATAAGGCTTAAAATAATATCCTCCTCTTCACCTTCTCCGATTTTTGCTTTTTTACCTTTCTCCCACAAGAATTTCATATTGGAGGGGATCATCTGTTTCACACGAGGCATATTGAATATTGCATTGATCTTGGCAGTATCTTTTATGCTGTATGCCAGGCTGTACCTGTCTTTGTTTAATGTAAGCAATGAGGAAACAGTAGGTTGTTCCGTGGAATCTTTTTTCGCAGTGGCTGCAGTGTCAGTTTTTACTTTGGAAGTATCCGGTTTGGTTGTTGCAGTGGCACTGTCTTCATTTGCAAACAAGCTGGTTGTATCGGCTGCAGTTTTATCTGTTTTTTTATCGGATGCTTTTGGCTTCTCAACAGTGATCAGGTAGTCATTTATTTTCTGAATATAAGCAGAGATCTCTCTGTTGAAATATACTTCGAGGAATTCCAGTTGTGCTATACCCTGTAAAAGATTTCTTACCCTTTGAGGATTGTCTACGCCCGGTAATTCAAGCTGGATCCTGTTAGTTCCTGCCAACCTTTGAATGTTTGGCTGTATCACACCGAATTTATCAATACGGGTTCTGATGATGTGTTCCGCTCTGTCAATAGATTGAGCAACTTCCTCATCGAGCATTTTTTTAATGTCATCCTCGCTTGATTTATTGGTGATGCCTTTTTCACGTGTGATCGTGTTGAGGAAAACAGCGTTCAATGGTCTGCCAGGATTAATTTCCTTATATGCCTGATAGAAAAGATCTGTAAAATTAGACTGACTCGTTTTTTGCAGTTCTTTTGCTCGGGTGATCGCGGAAGCAAAATGCGGGTCAGTAGCATTGGGGCCTGCAAGCGCTTTTAAAATTTCTACCGGAGAAACTTCAAGAACCACGTGCATCCCGCCCTGAAGGTCAAGACCCAGCCCAAGTTCTTTTTCTTTTACTTCTTTATAGGTGTAATCCAATCCAAGGAAATTAAATACAGGAGCCTGGTAGACTGAATCAAGATATTTTTGTTTTTTGTTTAAGTCTATTTGTCCTTTTGCATTCGTTGCTGCATCTGTCGCATCCTGCTGTACACCTCTTGAAATTAAGGTGAAGGAAAGATTGTAAAGACAAAGCAGCGTGATAATAATGGTAAGCGCTATAATACCTTTTCTGTTACGCATTGTTGTAAATTATTTATTGTTAAAAATTGATTAATAGTTATAAAATATCTTTCAGCTCTCATTAAAAAATGAACGCGGATTATTGAAGTGAAAAAACTTAAGGGGCGTTGGGAGAAATTACAAAGCAGAATAAATTCTTGAAATACCTGCTGATGGAATATGGTTCTGTAAAAAACGGTTCTTCCTGTAAGTTTTCAAGGAAGTTAAGATTAAAAATCACATATAGTTCCTGGGCAACATCAAAATGAAGTACGGTAACAATGGCAAAGAATTTTGCCGGCTTTACTATTTCATTAGCTTCTTTGTTTTGTTCCCGGGCAGCAGCTTCCGTTTTTTCCTTCTCATTGATCTTCTGCTCATTTTCTATAAAAAAAGAAGACCCTGCTACTGACAGGATCAGCAGAAGTACAGTGAGCAGACGGAGGATATTTTTTGTCTTTCCTTTCATGAAGAGCCTGCAAAGCTAATTATAAATTGATAAAATTCAATAGGTTAATATCACAATCGTGAATTATTGCTTTTCTCTTTCAAAAATACCTTCAAAATTTCCAGCGCCTTGTCAAATCCCTGATTGTTAAGTACCACCATATCGGCATGTTCCATAAAGGGCTTAATATATTTTTCATAAGTAGGCGAAACATGATTTTCATAACGATATAAGACATCTTCAATGCTATATCCTCTTTCCTGCTGATCGCGGGAAATCCTCCGTTCCAGCTTTAAATGATCTTTGGAGTCTATGTAAATCTTCAGATCAAGTATATTTAAAATTTCAGGATAGTAAAAAACAAAAATGCCTTCTACTATGATAACCGGAGCCGGATGAAACGTCAGCATCCTGGGAGTAAGGGCTGGATTGTTAAATGTATATTCTTCGCGCAATACAGATTTTCCCTGGCGCAGGTTATTTAAATCTTCTGTAAATTTTTTTAGATCAATAGAGTGTGGTGTATCGAAATTTTCAATACCGTTTTGATCTTTCGGTTGCAAATTCCTGGGATGGTAATAATCGTCCTGCGAGACAACGCATAACTCTTTCGGAGAAAAATTTTCCAGCAGTTTTTTCAGGAACAATGTTTTCCCCGACGCGCTTCCGCCTGTGATACCGACAATGTAAGGATTATTCATAGCGACGATTTACGAGTGACGAATGACGAGTGATTCAAATTCGTCACTCGTAAATCGTCACTCGTCACTTATCTTTTTATTGTGTTTAAATAATTTGCCAGCTCCATTACCGCCTTCCCCCGATGGCTTATTTTATTTTTTTCATCCATGTCCAGTTCCGCAAAACTTCTGTCAAAACCTTCGGGTTGAAATACAGGATCATATCCAAAACCTTTTGCTCCTTGCTTTGCTTCAAGGATTTTTCCGTTCACAGCGCCTTCAAATTGCTTTACTTCTCCATTTAATATAAGCGTAATACATGCCCTGAATTTTGCCCGGCGATCGGTCATGTTTTGCATATTTTTTAAAAGCAGATTCATGTTGTCTTCCGGACTGCATTTTTCTCCGGCATAACGAGCAGATATTACTCCTGGTGCACCGCCAAGCGAATAAACTTCGAGGCCTGTATCATCGGCAAAGCAGTTGATCTTGTATTTTTGCCAGACATATTCAGCTTTCTGCAGAGAATTGCCTTCAATGGTGGGTTGGGTTTCGGGCAGTTCCTCGTGACAGCCTATATCCTGAAGGCTTAAAATATTATACTTGTTTCCTATCAGGGCCCTGATTTCCTGTAATTTACCCTTGTTATTGGTTGCAAAGCAGAGATCTAAACTCATGTTTCTGTTAAAATTTATGAATGCTGACGGCAATTTAGCGATCTGATTGGCCAATTCTGACATCCTTTTTGGTAAATATTAAAAATTCGCCTATCTTTGCAGTCCTTAAAAAAATAAGATGGACGGGTTCCATCGCCTTAACACTTAATGTTAAAAATATGTCAGTAAAAATCAGATTAGCAAGAAGAGGCCGCAGAAATTCACCGATTTTCGATATCGTTGTTGCGGATTCAAGATCACCACGTGATGGTAAATTTATCGAAAAACTAGGTTCTTATAATCCATTAGTAGAGCCAGCCGGAGTTGAATTAAATGATGACAAAGCATTTCAGTGGATCATGAACGGTGCATTGCCTTCAGACACTGTAAGAACTTTATTATCCAAGAGAGGATTGATGTTTAAAAAACATCTTCAGATCGGGGTATTAAAAGGAGCAATTACTCAGGAGAAAGCAGACAAGCAATTCGAAGACTGGAAATCTAAAAAGCAAGCGGCGCTTGTTAGCAAACTGGGTGAGCTTTCCAAGAAACAAAGTGATGCGAAGAAAGCAAAACTTGCGGCTGAAGCTAAAGTAAATGAAGCCAGAATAGAAGCTATCAAAGCAAAGAATGTAGTAAAAGAAACTCCTGCACCTGAAGCAACTGCACCGGCAGAGAATACTGAAGCTCCTGCAGCAGAAGAACCAAAAGCAGAATAATTTCTTTACCTTATGAATCTTGAATCTTGCTTTAAAGTAGGAGAGATTTTAAAGGCACATGGAATAAGAGGCGAAGTGGTTGCAGATTTTGCAGTCAATGAGCCAGAAAAATATAATCAATTGGAATCAGTTTTTGTGGAGATCAACCAAAAGCTGGTTCCTTTTTTTATTGAAGATATTTCCATCTCGTCCAAAAGAGCCATCATCAAATTTGAAGACATCGATAAAATTGAGGATACCAAGCTTGTCCTCAACCGCTCTCTTTATTTGCCTCTTGATGAAATGGAAGAAGAGGAAGAAGACCTGGCCTACAGGCAGCTCATAGGATTTAAAGTAAAAGACAAGAAACTAGGGGAGCTGGGGGCTATTGTAGATATACTGGAAAGACCCGGACAGGATCTGATAGTGATGAAATACCAGGAGAAAGAGATTTATATACCAATAGATCCCAGTATTCTTATTAAAGTCGATGCGAAGAAGAAGATTCTGAATGTGGATCTTCCGGAAGGGTTAATAGATATTAATTAAATCTCAAACTACAAATTCCAAAATTCAAAGCTGTTCAATTTTGGAATTTGGATCTTGAAATTTGGAATTTGCTTATGAGAATAGACATCATCACATGCTTACCTAAAATGTTCGATAGTTTCTTCGGACAGTCCATTCTGAAAAGAGCGCAGGATAAAAAGCTTGTGGAGATAGTCGTCCATGATCTGAGAGAATATTCTGATTATAACCACAGGCAGGTAGATGATTATGCCTATGGCGGAGGTGCAGGTATGGTGCTGATGATTGAGCCTATTGATAATTGCATCACCCATTTGAAGAAAGAACGCAATTATGATGAGGTAATTTATATGAGTCCCGATGGTGAGCGGTTCAATCAGAAAATGGCTAATCGTCTTAGTCTCCATAAAAATCTTATTATTCTTTGCGGTCATTATAAAGGGGTGGATGAAAGAGTAAGAGAAACGCTTGTGACACAGGAAATAAGTATAGGGGATTATGTACTTTCAGGAGGTGAAATTCCTGCTGCCGTAGTTTGTGATGCACTGATCCGCCTGCTTCCGGGAGTACTTTCAGACGAAACGTCAGCTTTAACAGATTCCTTCCAGGATGATTTGCTGGCACCGCCGGTATATACCCGGCCCGCGGAATTTAAAGGCTTAAAGGTTCCCGATATCCTGCTTTCGGGAAACGACAAGGAAATTGACAAATGGAGGGGAGAAAAAGCCCTGGAAAGGACTAAAATACGCCGCCCGGAGCTATATGATAAATTAAAACATGATTTAAGGGATTAATTGATTGCCGGAATTATTTGCTTCAGCCATGCCCGTATATGAAGAATTTATAATTCTAAACTCACTAAAAATCAATACCTTATAAGCAACCAATTATCCAATTGTAAAATCTTATAAATCTTTTAATCCTCTAATAATCATGTTCTGACTTTTTTTATTATATTTGCAGTCCTTTTTCGGGATTTATTAAAATAAATAGAGACGATGAATCAGTTATTAAAAGTTGTTCAGGAGCAGTTTAAAGATAAAAGAGCTGCTTTGCCAGAATTTAAGGCAGGTGACACAATCAATGTGCACGTAAAAATTAAAGAAGGTAATAAAGAAAGAGTGCAGCAATATCAGGGCGTTGTAATTCAGAGAAAGAATATCAATACTAACGGGGAAACTTTCACTGTAAGAAAAATTTCTAACGGTGTGGGTGTAGAAAGAATTTTCCCAATCCTTTCTCCAAGCATTGATAAAATCGAATTGGTAAGAAAAGGATCAGTGAGAAGAGCAAGATTATTCTACCTGAGAGACAAAGCTGGTAAAGGAGCGAGAATTAAGGAAGATAAAAGCGGAATGGAAGGAACTGAAGAAGCACCAAAAGCATAAAAAAATCAAACTTCGTATAAAGCCGGCCTTCAAGCCGGCTTTTTTAGTTTAGGGACATTCTTTCAGCTAATGATTTCAAACCTTGCGGGTTTAAGATCAATAAAATGAATTTTAATACATGACATTCTCATTATTGATAGAAACCGCAAGGTTTTAATTTTAAAGCCCTTAAATCATTATGATATAATCCGGGTCAAACATTTAATCCTTTTAGAAGATATTACTTAAATTGTAGCTTTCTCAAATATTGAAATTTCAGCATGAAGCTTAACTTTTTTAAATACCAGGGAACGGGCAATGATTTTATCATGGTAGATAACCGCAAGGAAAAATTCAATCCCCGTAATACAAAGTTGATTGAACAATTGTGTGATAGGAGATTTGGAATCGGCGCCGATGGTTTTATCCTGCTGGAAGACCATAAAGATTATGATTTTCAAATGGTCTATTTCAACTCAGACGGCAAGCAGAGCTCTATGTGTGGTAATGGCGGAAGATGCATTGTGCAGTTTGCGCAGGATATGGGTGTAATTAAAAAGGAAACTACTTTCTGGGCGATAGACGGGGAACATGATGCCTATATCAAAAGCGGATTGGTGCATTTGAAAATGATAGATGTCGAACAGATTGAAAATAATAATGATCATTTTTATCTCAATACCGGCTCTCCTCATTATGTGAAATTTGTGGAAGGGATAAAGGATTTTCCGGTGGTGGATGAGGGTATAAAGGTGCGGTATAATGAGAGATTTAAGAAAAAAGGTACGAACGTCAATTTCATTGAAAAACTGGCTAAAAATAAAATTTATGTCAGAACCTATGAACGTGGTGTGGAAGACGAGACTTATTCCTGCGGAACAGGCGTAACAGCCGCTGCCATTGCTGCCTCATTGGCAGGCATGAAAAGTCCGGTACAGATTTTGACTTTAGGAGGAGAACTATGTGTCTCATTTAGTCAGGATAAAAAAGGCTTTAAAGATATTTATCTGATTGGGCCTGCTGTAAAAGTGTTTACCGGTATCGTGGAAATCTGATTCATCTCAATTGAATTAATTTTAGTTTAAAATATAAAAGGGTAATTTTAATAATTGAATAATTAATAATATGCTGGATATATTCACCAAAGGACTTGCGAAGATTATAGGTAGTAAAGCTGATAGCGACAGGAAACAACTATTGCCCTATGTGCAGCTTATCAATGCTGAGTATGCTAAATTAAAAAATATTACGGACGATCAGTTAAGAGCTAAGACTCTGGAAGTGCAAGCTACTATTCAGAAAGATCTTCAGAAAATTGATGATGAATTAAATTCCCTTCATAAAAAAATTGCAGAAGATTTTCAACTGGATCTGAATCAAAAAGAAGACATCTTTACCCAGATAGATAAGCTTGAAATAGAAAGAAATCAGAAGCTGGAAGTAGTGCTGATGAAAGTGCTCCCACTTTCTTTTGCTATAGTAAAAGAAACAGCCAGAAGGTTTAAAGAAAACGGACAATTGTCTGTCGATGCTTCGATGCATGACAAGCAAATTGCGGCAAGAAAAAACAACGTAGAGATTAAGGGAGAAAAAGCAATATGGCATAATAAATGGATGGTAGCAGGCCATGAATTGGTTTGGGAAATGCTTCATTATGATGTGCAGCTAATGGGTGGAATTGTTTTGCATCAGGGTAAGATTGCGGAGATGGCCACGGGAGAAGGAAAAACTTTAGTGGCTACATTGCCTGCATTTCTAAATGCACTTGCAAAAAGAGGTGTGCATATTGTAACAGTGAATGATTACCTGGCAAGAAGGGATATGGAGTGGAATGCGCCGATTTTTGAATTCCATGGATTGAATGTTGATTGTATTGATTTGCACGATCCTCATTCAGAAGAAAGAAGACAGGCGTACCTGGCAGATATTACTTATGGTACCAATAATGAATTTGGTTTTGATTACCTGCGCGACAATATGTCAAGAGGTACAGAAGATCTTGTGCAGAGAAAGCATCATTATGCGATGGTCGATGAAGTCGATTCAGTATTGGTCGATGATGCACGTACTCCTCTTATTATTGCTGGTCCGGTTACACGCGGAGACGAACATGAATTTCAGGAATTGAAGCCACGTGTATATAAAGTAGTAGAAGCGCAGAAAAAACTGGTGAATAATTACCTGGTAGAAGCTAAAAAGAAAATTGCTGAAGGAAACACAGACGATGGGGGACTTGCTTTATTCAGAGCGCACAGAGGTTTACCTAAATATAAACCTTTGATCAAGTACCTGAGTGAAATGGGAATCAAAACCATTCTCCAGAAAACAGAATCTGTGTACCTGCAGGAAAACGCAAAGCGTATGCCTGAAGCAGATGCCCCTCTGTATTTCACCATTGATGAAAAGCACAATAATATAGAGCTTACCGAGAATGGAATTGACTATATCACCGATGAAGGGGAACAGCAGAATTTATTTATCCTTCCCGATATAGGAACAGAGCTTGCCGTCATTGAAAACAGCAAAACCTTATCAGATACTGATAGACTTGCAAAGAAAGAAGCGCTGCTGAAAGATTTTTCAGAAAAATCGCAAAGAGTTCATACCATCAACCAATTGCTTAAAGCATATACTTTATTTGAAAAAGATGTTGACTACATCATCATGGATAATAAAGTTAAAATCGTGGATGAACAGACAGGTCGTGTGCTGGAAGGAAGAAGATATTCAGATGGTCTGCACCAGGCGCTCGAAGCAAAAGAAAACGTGAAGATCGAAGAGGCTACACAAACCTATGCCACTGTTACCTTGCAGAATTATTTCAGGATGTACCACAAACTCTGTGGTATGACCGGTACTGCGGAAACCGAAGCAGGAGAATTCTGGGAAATTTATAAACTCGATGTGGTAGTAATTCCTACCAACAGAGACATGACCCGTAAGGACATGGAAGATAAGGTTTATAAAACCATGAGGGAGAAATTCAATGCAGTGGCAGATGAAATAGTGGAACTTACTAAAGTAGGAAGACCAGTGCTGGTAGGAA
>JAIERY010000126.1 GCA_019746425.1 Cytophagaceae bacterium | reverse complement strand
GAATCAAATTCGGTGCGCCCTATAAAATGGCCTGCCTCTTTGCGGTCAAATAAGACTTTATAGGTCTTCCCTATTTTCTGCTGGTTGAGCTCCAGGGAAATTTTTTCCTGTATATCCATAATGGCATTAGCGCGCTCCTGCTTTATTTCAGCAGGGATATCATCATTCATGGAATAAGAATGAGTTTGCTCTTCATGGGAGTAAGTAAAAATTCCCAGGCGTTCGAACCTTGTTTGCTCTACAAATTCACAAAGCTCTTCAAAGTCTTTTTCTGTTTCTCCGGGATGACCTGCGATCAGAGTAGTACGCAAGGCAATACCTGGGACTTTATCTCTTATTTCTTTTACAAGATCTGCGGTGCGCTCTTTGGTGATTCCTCTTCTCATAATCTTCAGCATATTGGAAGTAATGTGCTGAAGAGGCATATCAATATATTTGCAGATATTATTTCTTTCATTCATTACATCCAGCACATCCATAGGAAACTGAGAAGGAAAAGCATACTGTAATCTTATCCATTCAATTCCTTCCACATCAGAAAGATTTTTTAACAGGTCTGCAAGATTTCTTTTTTTATAAAGATCAAGACCATAATAGGTAAGGTCCTGCGCAATGAGTATTAATTCTTTAGTCCCGTTCTTCGCCAGGTTCTTCGCCTCTTTCACTAATTCTTCTATTGGCCTGGTTACATGTTTTCCTCTCATTACCGGGATGGCACAAAAGGAACAAGGTCTGTCACAGCCTTCGGAAATTTTAAAGTATGCAAAATGGCGGGGCGTACTGATCATCCTCTCCCCCATTAGTTCGTGCTTGTAATCTGCTTTGAATTTTTTCAGCAGCTGCGGCAGTTCATTGGTTCCGAAAAATGCATCAACGATTGGAATTTCTTTTTCAAGGTCATCTTTATAC
This sequence comes from Cytophagaceae bacterium, assembly GCA_019746425.1. Lineage (GTDB taxonomy): Bacteria > Bacteroidota > Bacteroidia > Cytophagales > Cytophagaceae > JAIERY01. The sequence goes on along the minus strand of JAIERY010000126.1, from coordinate 14,202 downwards.
CGGTGAGAAAGGCAGCCGGTTACATACAATTTATCAATGAGCCCTTCTTCTTTTGCTTCGGCGTATCTGAGAATTGTATCAATGGATTCCTGTTTGGCATTATCAATAAAACCACAGGTATTGATGATGACGATATTGGCATCGTCTTTCTGAGATTCATGCGTAGCATCAATATTATTACCTTTCAACTGGGTGAGAATATTTTCGGAGTCCACCACATTTTTGGAACAACCGAGGGTAACGATGTTGACTTTATTTTTTTTGAGGCCTTTGGTTTTCATGTGCTCAGTGCAGAGTGCTCAGTGCAGAGTATCGAGGAATAACACATATATTTTTTATTAGTTCCCTCAGCACTCTTTACGCTGCACTCACTACTTTTTAAATAATGAGTCTACAAATTCAAACTTATTAAATATCTGAAGGTCATCGACTTTTTCTCCTACTCCTATATATTTTACAGGAATTTTAAACTGATCTGAAATTCCAATTACCACTCCCCCTTTGGCCGTACCATCGAGTTTAGTAATAGCCAGCGAAGTAACGTCTGTAGCCTTTGTGAATTCCTGCGCCTGAATAAATGCATTTTGTCCGGTACTGCCGTCCAGTACGAGCATTACATCATGAGGGGCTGCTTCAATAAATTTCTGCATCACTCTTTTGATCTTCGAAAGCTCGTTCATCAGATTTACTTTCGTATGCAAACGCCCGGCAGTATCAATAATCACTACATCTGCATTCATCTCCACCCCTTTCTTTACTGCGTCAAAAGCTACCGAAGCAGGATCTGTATTCATTCCATGGGATATCACAGGAACTCCCACTCTTTCACCCCACATTTTTAACTGATCAACGGCTGCTGCACGAAAAGTATCTGCAGCGCCCAGTACTACTTTTTTGCCTCTCTTTTGAAATTGTGAAGCGAGCTTCCCAATGGTGGTTGTCTTCCCTACTCCATTTACTCCCACTACCATAATTACATAAGGGGTATCTGTTTTTGGAATAATAAAATCCTTAAGATCTTCTGTATTATTTTCTGCCAGGAGAGCAGCGATTTCTTCTTTGAGAATTCTATCCAGTTCAGAGGCATTGAGGTAAAGATCTCTGGCTACTCTCTCCTCTATTCTTCTGATGATTTTAATGGTTGTTTCGACTCCCACATCGGAAGTAATTAATACTTCCTCCAGATCATCCAGTATCTCATCGTCGACTTTTGATTTTCCGGCCACGGCTTTTCCAAGCTTTGAAAAAAAACTGTCTTTAGTTTTTTCAAGGCCTTTGTCAAGACTTTCCTTTTTCTCCGGAGAAAAAAAATCGAAAAATGCCATAGATGTTTACGATTAAGATAGCACTTACTTTCCCTGTGTCATTCCTGCGAAGGCAGGAATCTCCAATAGAAGATTAATTCCGACTTTTCAGGAATTTCAATATGATGCACTTTGTTGATTAAATGTTTTAACATTGTGCGAAAGGACGAGATTCCTGCCTTCGCAGGAATGACGTACTATTTTAAGTTGTATGAATTAGAACAAAAAAGTCCCAATACAGGGACTTTCATATTTTTAAAAGCTAAACAATTTAATATTAACCTTTCAATGCTTGCTGAACTTGTTCTGCAGGTACGATCTCTTCTTTAAAAGTATAAGATCCTGTTTTCTCAGATTTTACTGCTTTAATGATTTTAGCAAATCCTTTTCCTGCATCTGCTTTCTTTAATGTTGCAACTACCTTCTTAGCCATAGTTATTTGATTTCTTTATGTACTGTATACTTCTTTAAAAAGGGATTGTACTTTTTAAACTCCAATCTCTCAGGAGTATTTCTTCTGTTCTTAGTAGTGATGTATCTGCTCATACCTGCAACAGTAGTATCTTTCTGCTCGGTACACTCCAGAATAACCTGAATTCTATTTCCTCTTTTTGCCATGATTAATCTCTCCTTAGCAATTATTAATTAATAAATCCTTTTTCTTTAGCTTCTTTCAACACAGAGTTGATGCCTCTTTTGTTGATGGTCTTCAAACCTCTGGTAGATACTTTTAACGTAATCCATTTTCCTTCTTCAGGAATGAAGAATTTCTTTTTCTGAAGATTTGGAAAAAATTTCCTCTTCGTCTTATTATTTGCGTGGGAGACGTTATTTCCTATCTGCGTTCTTTTTCCCGTAACTTGACAAACTCTAGCCATAATTGTATAAATAAAATATAATGGGTTGCAAATATCGCAAGAATCTGATAAAAAACAAAGTCCTATCCATGATTTATAGGATTAAAGGATTTTAAGGATCAAATTCCCACATTTTTTAACCCAAAATCTATAAAAAAGGTCTTTTTAATGAAATCAGAGGCCTATTCCACCTTATTCTTTATACTTTATACCCTATACTATAATATATTATTTGCTAAATTTGAACCCTGTTTATTTATTAATAGTTCGGATTTACGCCTAAATACAATTTTTATGTGGAGCACAGTAACAGCCGCCCAAAAGGCAATGGAATTGGAAGATAAATATGGAGCCCATAATTATCATCCTCTCCCTGTGGTTTTGGCTAAAGGGGAAGGGGTATATCTTTGGGATGTTGAGGGGAAGCGCTATTATGATTTTCTTTCCGCTTACAGCGCGGTGAACCAGGGTCATTGCCATCCGAAAATTATCAATGCCCTGATCGAACAGGCACAGAAATTAACCCTTACTTCAAGAGCATTTTATAATGATAGATTAGGGGAGTGCGAAAAATTTATTGCAGAATTTTTCGGATACGATAAAGTATTGATGATGAATTCCGGCGCAGAAGGCGTGGAGTCTGCTATAAAGCTTGCCAGAAAATGGGGTTATACCGTGAAGGGCATTCCACAGAATGAAGCTATCATTGTTGCGGTAGAAAAAAATTTTCACGGAAGAACAACAGGTATAATCTCTGCATCCACAGATCCTGATTCAAGAAATGATTTCGGTCCTTTTCTGCCTGGATTCCAGATCATACCTTACGATGATACCGATGCGCTTGAAAAAGCATTGAGCAATCCTAAGGTTGCAGGCTTTCTGGTAGAACCAATTCAGGGTGAGGCAGGAGTATATGTTCCTAAAGCAGGATATCTGAAAAAAGCCGAAGAGCTTTGCAAAAAAAACAATGTGCTCTTTATCGTAGATGAAATACAAACAGGAATAGGTAGAACAGGAAAATTACTGGCATCCAATCATGAAGGCATACGTGCGGATATTTTAATTTTAGGAAAAGCTTTATCGGGAGGTACTTATCCGGTATCTGCCATACTTGCAGATGATCCCATCATGCTTACGATTAAACCCGGACAGCATGGATCTACTTTCGGCGGCAATCCTATTGCCTGCGCAGTAGCTATGGCTTCACTGAAAGTGATAAAAGAAGAAAAGCTGACTGAAAATGCAGAAAAGCTGGGAGAAATATTCAGAAAAAGAATGAATACCCTGAAAGAGAAATCCGCTCATGTACTTACTGTGAGAGGTAAAGGTCTTCTGAATGCAATAGTGATCAAACCTACTTCCGATGGGCGCACTGCCTGGGATGTATGTCTTGCCTTAAAAGACAATGGCCTGCTTGCGAAACCTACTCACGGAGATATCATTCGCTTTGCTCCTCCATTGGTAATTAATGAGAAGCAATTGAATGAGTGCTGTGACATAATTGAGAAAACAATTTTAAATTTTTGACTGTAGAGACGCGATTCATCGCGTCTTTATTTATTACAAGACGCGATGAATCGCGTCTCTACAAAATATGAGAAGACCACGAAGAAACAGAAAATCCGAAGCGATAAGATCATTGGTACAGGAACATGAAGTAACTGTAAACGATCTGGTATTCCCTCTCTTTATTATGGAAGGAAAAAATGTAAGGTCAGAAGTTGCTTCCATGCCGCGCATATACCGGTTTTCGCCCGATACGCTTCTTCAGGAAATTGAGATCTGCATGAAGCTGGGCATAAAAGCTTTTGCCCTTTTTCCAAATATAGCTGATTCAAAAAAAGATAAGTTTGCAACTGAAAGCTACAATGAAAAAGGCTTGTACCTGGAAACCATCAGAAGCATTAAATCAAAATTTCCAGAAGCATGCCTCATCACAGATGTCGCCATGGACCCATACAGTTCTGAAGGACATGATGGAATTGTGCAGGATGGAAAAATCCTTAATGATGAAACCTTAGAAGTGCTGGGCAAGATGGCCCTGGCGCAAGCAGAGGCAGGAGCGGATATTGTTGGCCCTTCCGATATGATGGATGGAAGAGTAGGTTACTTAAGAGATGTATTAGATGCAGAAGGTTTCAGTGAAGTATCTATTATGTCTTATACTGCAAAATATGCCAGTGCATTTTACGGACCATTCAGAGATGCGCTTAATTCTGCGCCAAAATCAGGAGATAAAAAAACTTATCAGATGGATCCTGCCAACCAGGCAGAGGCATTGATTGAAGCTGAACTTGATTTTTCAGAAGGAGCAGATTTTTTAATGGTGAAACCTGCGCTTGCATATCTTGATGTGATAAAACTTCTGTATGATAATTTTGAAGTACCGATAGCGGCTTATAATGTAAGCGGAGAATATGCTATGGTGAAAGCGGCTGCGGAAAAAGGATGGATTGACGGAGAAAAAGCCATGGTAGAATCTTTGACAAGTATTAAAAGAGCAGGAGCGAAAATTATATTAAGTTATTTTGCAAAGGAGTTTGCCATACTTAAGTCATAAAAGTGCAGAGAGATCAGTGCTGAGATGTGAGTAAATCATTAATCTCAGATCATATTACGACTTTGAACAGGACAGCAATGGTTTAAAACGAATTAAAAGAATAGCTTAAATCTCTCACTACTCAGCACTCACCTCTCTGCACTAATCAAAAAGATCTTCATCCCTCACCAGAAGTAATATCGACGCCTGCGGCACTATAAAATATTTTTCACCGTCATAGGTAATTTCAAAAGCACTTCCCTGCAAATAAATAGCAAGGTCGCCTTCTTTGGCTTGTAAAGGAACATACTTTATCTTCTCTTCATTCTTCCATGGCTCTTCTGCTTCGACAGGAAGTGGAATAGGATAACCTGGACCAACTTTTAAAATATAGCCGCTTTGTACTCTCTCTTTTTCCTGCACCCCGGGTGGCAGATAAAGTCCTGTGTGTGTTTTATCACTCAGGGTTTTGGGCTTAACCAAAACACGATCGCCTACCACAATCAATTTATCTAAAGTGTTCATTGAAAAAAAATATGCCGGCAATTTATAAAATAAAAAAATAAAAAAGCCTTACTTTTAATAAGGCTTTTTAGTGGAGTAGACTTTTTTAGCTTTCCCCTTATTGTGACCATTTGTACTCTTTTTCGCCGGCTTTCGGTTAGCCGTTCCATGAGCTGTTTTAACCGGTTTTTCCTGAGGTTTTAAAGTGGTAGAACTTTGTCCGATTCCTTCTCTCAACGATCCGGTTTTTTCAAATACTTTTTCCCCTATATTTTGCTCTTTTTTATCATAAGTTCCCGGAATGGGTTTTACTTCTTTCTCCTTTCCGCTTTCACTGGTATGATTTTCATTAGGCAAGTTTACCTTTTCCTTTTCTGGTTCCGGGCGCTCATTTTTATGCAAAGCTTTTTTAACGCCTTCTTTTATGTCTTTAAATAATCCCATGTGATCCTCCTTTTTACCTAAAACAAAAGCTCACTCAATTTCGTGCATTCAATATGCCTCTGGTCATTTCTTTTTTCCCCAAAGGGCCGGCTAAAGACTCTACTACAAATCCAACTTCTTTTAAATTTCTCTTAAACTGGCCATTGGCACAATAAGTAACCAGAATGCCCTTTTCATTTAATAAAGATTTCACCTTCTTAAGATTTTCAACAGACCATATTTCGGCTTGCTTGCTTGGAGCAAAAGCATCATAATAAACTATATCAGCATTTAAATTTTCAAATTGAAAATCCTCCAACCTGCTCTGATACCTGGTAAACTGAAAATGACTGTTCATTTTTAATGTCTCCCCATTTTTGCTTTTATGCATTGACATATAAGCATCTTTCAAGTCATTTCGGTTTAACAGTTCTAAATAATTCAGCTGGGAAAATATTTCTTCCGGAAGTGGATATGGTTCCAGGGTATGATAATATACTTTAATATTTTTCTCAAGGGCATACATAAGCGAGAGCAATGCGTTAAGGCCTGTACCAAATCCTACTTCAAAAACGACAATTTCATTATTGTCTGCCAGAAGTTTTTCCAGGCCTGCATCGATAAACACATACCTGGATTCAGCAATAGCGCCTCGAGTAGAGTGATATGTCTCATTTAAATGCGGGAGAAAAAGCGTATGAGATCCGTCTTCTGAAATTATCAATTGTATTTCAGCAGGATTCATATAGCAAGGAAATTCTTTAAAGTCTGATATACTTCAGGAAATAGAAAATATTTTTTCTGAAGCCTGGAATCGATGTCAACCGACAATGCATTTAATCTTTCTTCTTCCAGGGCAATATTGCCTGGATCATGGGTGTAATTTTTATCAATCAATTCATGATTCACTGTGAAAGGTTCTTTAAAATACTTAATCAATTCTCTGTCTATTCTTGGAGTAGATATTGGATATCCGAGGTATTTCAATTCTGAAAAACAAGTACTTTCAATGTACCTGATTGTACTTGAACTCAGCAGCGATCTGTATCTGCCTGCCGAAGAAATGCTCACATCAGAATATTTTTGAAAAGAAGAGTTACCATTCCAGAATTGATTATTCTGATCAAGTAACTTAACCACATCGATATCTGCCGGAGGTACATTAAGGAATTGGAAAATTTTATCTAAAACATCTGTAGTGTCTTTCACCAGGTCTTCATATCTGACAAATAAAAAATTCTTATTTAAAGTATTCTTAATGATATAAGCAACACTCTTGCGCCACATTCTTAATGAATATAATATGGGCCTGGCATTACCGATATATTCCTCAGCATTTCCAAAACTTACAGATGATACTATATCCCGTGGATCCCTGACGATGATAATAACTTTACATTGATCAGACAATAAGAAGGGTGTAAATTCCTCACAAAATATTTCCTTGCTTCCGGAATATTTTATGGCTTGACTTTTATAAACTTTGCCAAGCAAATTATTAATCTTAGAGAATATTTCAGAAAACGTTCCGGGACTAATCTGATCCTCTATTTTAAATAGCTCTGGAGACTTTTGTCCCCTGTAGGATTTTAATTCTCGTAAAATATGCTGAAGATCTTTTTCAGATATTTTATGCGTCCCGATAAATTTTACCCAATCTTCATAATAAATATCCTCCTCTCCAAAGTCGGGATTAATGGGATATGGCCTTTGTAGTTTTTGCTGCTTATAAAACTCATTTTTAAAATGAAAATAAAGTGAAGGAAGAGGTTGCGAAGCCACACTTAAATCCGGATGAGCATGCAACAATTTTTCCAGCAAGGTAGAGCCTGACCGGTAAGTTCCTGTAATAAATATTTTATTGCTCATTGCTTAAAAGTCTTTAAATATTTTGTGGCATCCTTACCCATATTAAAAATCAAGTCCAGAATAGAAACTTCATGAACAAAGGCGCCGTGCAATTGCCTGTACTGAGGATATCCGCTATAGTCAAAATACTCTAATTTTATTTTGGCCTCACTTATAAGCTCTTCCTGGAGGTACCCTTTTGCGGTAGGCCCGCTTACATATTTTTCTGCACCGGCCTGTTGAAGAATTTTTATAAGTCTTTCAGTCCTTTCTCCTTCTGCCCGATATGCACTGGAATCAGAAAATTTTGTTTTCATGCCCAGGATATCTGCCAGATACTTTACTGCCCGTTGGTTATATTCGGATAAATTAACAATAGAATTATCATATAAAAAATCCAATATAAATTTATATTCTTCAAAAAATGAGGCTCTTTTATAATATTGTACAAATATCTGCTTGTGTTTTTTTTTCCACGACTGATCTTTTATCTCTACTTCATAAATCTTCCTTTTAATATCATCTCCTGTTGGTATAGTAAGCCACATTAGGCCTTCACTGGTTTTAATTTTATTTCTATTTCGCCAATCATTTTTGGTATACTGGACATCGTCATAAAAAATGAATTCGTCCGCACTGTTGATCAGATCAAAATATCCCTTCCATGGAATATAATTTGATTGAAGGATCACCACCGTTTTTCCAGACATGAATTACCCGATTTTTTTTCTGATGAGAAAGGCAGGTTTATTTTCAATACCATTGATAATGCGGGCAAGGTATTCACCGAGAATTCCTATGGAGAATAAAATCATGCCTCCGAGAAACAGCATAATGGTAATAGTAGATGCCCAGCCTGGCACAGGAATCCCTACCGTTAATTTTTTAACAATAAAATAAATTCCTAGTATAAAACTTAATATAGCAATGGAAATACCTGTAACCGCTACCACCCGAAGCAAAAAAGAAGAGTTATTAAAAATAAGATTGGAAAATGTTCTGTACATTTTTTCAAATGTAAATCCCGATGAATCATACGCTCTTTTCGCATGAGTGACTTCTGCCATTACCACGTCCCTGGTGGTATAAAAAATCAAAGCGGAAATTGAAGGGTGCGATGTCCTGATTTTAAGGATGGAGTTAATTACTTCCGCTCTTATCAATTTGAATGCGCCGTTTTTAATATGCCTTGGCTTGCCTATTAATTTTGTTTCAAACCAGTTATTGATATTGCTTAAGATTTTTTTTAGTAAAGAATGGCTCTTTCTTGAAAAATGTCCTATGACCACATCGTGTTCTTTCTCTCTGACAAGTTGTGGAATATCTTCAGGCAGGTGTTGCAGATCATCATCCATGGTAATGATATAATTTCCTTTTGCCTCTTCAAACCCGCACATTAAAGCCCCCTGCTTGCCGAAATTTCTCATAAGCTGAATAGCCCTGATGTTTTTTCTCTCCCGGCTCAATTGCTCAAGTACCAGCCATGTCTCTTTATTCGGGGAAGCGTCGTCAACAAAAATAATTTCATAATCAGCCCTTATCTCATTACTGAATACAGCATCCAATCTATACGCCAGCTCTTTGAGCGATTGCGTACTATTGTAAACAGGAATTACGATACTGTAGTCCATTATCCTAATATAAAAAAATTAAATGAAATCAGGCTTAAAACGCTTCCTTATGAGCAAAGCATAAAAAGCTTTTATTCTTAAGAGAAACTTTATTGTACGCAAAAGCTTCACGATTATCATCAAGCATCTTCCCTCCACTGCATTCTAATATCACTTGTCCGGCAGCAGTATCCCATTCCATGGTAGGACCATGCCGATAATAAATATCTGCCTTTCCTTCTGCAAGCACACAAAATTTCAGTGAGCTTCCCATAGGAATACTTTTTGTAACCGGAAATTTTTTCAAAATCTCTTCTTCTTCCGGAGAAGAGTGCGATCCGCTGCCAACCGCTACCAGGTCGGATATTTTTTTTGAAGTAACAAGCTTTGTAGTTTTTTCTCCTTCTCTTTTAAATGCCCCTTCTCCTTTTTTGGCATAATACAATACATCAAAAGCCGGAGCGTAAATCACTCCCAGCACCGGCTTCGAATCTACAATAAGGGCTATGTTTACCGTAAACTGTCCGTTCTTTTTTATAAATTCTTTAGTACCATCAAGTGGGTCTACCAGCCAGAAATATTTCCAGTTTTTTCTCTCTTCATAGGAGATGTCCCGTCCCTCTTCAGACAGCACAGGTATATCAGGGAATAATGCTCTTAATTCCCTGTCAATTACTATGTGTGATTCTTTATCTGCCAGTGTAAGGGGAGAATTATCACTTTTAAAGTCAACAATTTTGGTAAAATCCGCGGTCATATACACTTCCTGGATCTTTCTGCCCGCCGCAAGTGCGATATCGTTGATTTTGCTTATATCTATTTTTTCCCAGTTAAAACCCATACTTTTATTTTAAATTATTTGAAAAGTCGAAAATTCAAAATTCAAATCCCAAATTCCAAATAAAAACACCTTATTCACTGTATTTTGACAAGCCGCGACCTCAAATCTGGGATTTGACCTTTGTAATTTGGTTTTTTTATGTTTAAAACATAAAAACGGGTTTTTTGCTTAACAGACCAATCCAATCAAAGGCATATAATTTCAATAATCCCTTACTATTTAGTTGAAAATGTACTATTTTTGTCATCCTAAATTGGAGCGATTGAATAATATCCATCCCATATTTGACAAGATTCTCAACAGGGGCCACAAGGAAACATTATTAAAACAAAAGTCTGTAGTTGTTTGGATGGTGGGTTTATCTGGTTCAGGTAAAAGCACGCTTGCCAAAGCCCTTGAGCAGTACCTTTATGAAAAAGGTCATTTGTCTCAATTATTGGATGGGGATAATTTAAGAACAGGAATTAATAATAATTTAGGATTTTCTGACGCTGACAGAATTGAAAACATCAGAAGGTCTGCCGAGGCTGCCAAATTATTTTTGAATTGCGGTGTGGTAACGATCTGTTCCTTTATAAGTCCGACAGAACACATAAGGAAGATGGCAAAGGAAATTATCGGGGAGAAAGATTTTTTTGAAGTGTATGTCAATTGCCCTTATGAGATTTGCGAGCAGAGAGATGTAAAAGGCTTATATAAGAAAGCCAGGAACGGAGAAATAAAAAATTTTACTGGTTTGGACGCACCTTTCGAAGCGCCAGAAAATCCTGCGCTTGAATTAAAAACAGACATCAAAGAATTAAGTGTTTGTCAGAAAGAACTCACTGACGCGGTGCTTAAAAGAATAAAACTGTAAACGATTACTGACCCAGTCAGTTCAGAGATAGAAAATAAAATTATGAAATCGTATAACCTTACCCATTTAAATCAGCTTGAAGCGGAAGCAATCTTTATCATCCGTGAAGTTGCTGCTCAGTTTGAAAGACCGGTATTGCTTTTTTCCGGAGGAAAAGATTCTATTGTAATGGTTAAGCTTGCACAAAAAGCTTTCTGGCCTGCAAAGATACCTTTCCCTTTAATGCACATAGATACAGGTCATAACTTCCAGGAAGCATTAGATTACAGAGATGACCTTGTAAAAAAAGTAGGAGCAAAATTAATTATCCGTACCGTACAGGAATCTATTGACAAAGGAAGAGCGGTAGAAGAAAAAGGACCAAACCCAAGCCGTAACGGTTTACAGACTATTACCCTGCTTGACTCGATTGAAGAATTTAAATTTGATGCAGCTTTCGGCGGGGCAAGAAGAGACGAAGAAAAAGCCAGAGCAAAAGAAAGATTCTTTTCACACAGAGATGAGTTCGGACAGTGGGATCCTAAAAACCAGAGACCAGAGCTTTGGAACTTATTCAACGGCAAAAAACATCCCGGCGAACATTTCAGGGTGTTCCCATTGAGCAACTGGACAGAGATGGATGTATGGCAATACATCGCATTGGAAAAAATTCCTATTCCAAGTATTTACTTTACTCATAAGAGAGAAATAGTGAACAGAAACGGAACCTTGCTAGCAAAATCAGATTTCATCACCTTATTGAAAGGTGAGTTCTACGAAGAAAGAATTGTAAGATTCAGAACGGTAGGAGATATGACATGTACCGGGGCTGTTGAGTCTACAGCTTCCACCCTGGATGAGATCATTCATGAAGTTGCTACTGCCAGACAGACAGAAAGAGGAACAAGAGCTGACGACAAACGCTCTGAAGCAGCAATGGAAGACAGAAAAAAACAAGGATATTTTTAAAGCATAAAGCTAAAGGCTAAAAGCCTAATGCTTTATGGAATAACGATAATAAGAACTAACTGGCATTAAGCTTTTAGCTTTAAGCCTTAAGCAAAAAAATATGAGTTTCGAAACTAGTAGTCAGTATCTGGAGATGGACCTTCTAAGGTTCACTACTGCAGGAAGCGTAGATGATGGAAAGAGTACGCTTATCGGAAGATTGTTGTATGACTCCAAATCAATTTTTGAAGATCAGCTGGAGGCTATTGAGGAAGCGAGTCATAGAAAAGGAAAAGGATATGTAGACCTTTCTCTTTTAACGGACGGGCTTCGTGCAGAGCGTGAGCAGGGAATTACCATCGATGTAGCATACCGTTATTTCGCTACGCCAAAAAGAAAATTCATCATCGCAGATACTCCCGGACATATACAGTATACTCGGAACATGGTTACCGGGGCTTCCACTGCCAACCTTGCGATAATTTTAGTAGACGCAAGAAACGGAGTAGTAGAACAAACATGCCGCCACTCTTTCATCGCTTCTCTGCTTCAGATCAAACATATTGTGGTTTGTGTCAACAAGATGGACCTGATGAATTATAAAGAAGAAGTATTTGAAAAAATAAAAGAAGATTTCACTCAGTTCTCTTCCAAACTTTCTGTACCGGATATCCGCTACATCCCTATCTCCGCATTGCACGGTGATAATGTAGTAGAAAATTCTTTGAATATGCCCTGGTATAAAGGGGGAACTCTTTTATATACTCTGGAAAATGTAAACATAGGTAGCGACCATAATCACGTAGATTCAAGATTCCCGGTTCAGTATGTGATCAGACCTCAGAACGATGAGTACCATGATTTCAGAGGATACGCCGGAAGAGTCGAAGGTGGCGTATTTAAGCCGGGAGACGAAGTGATGGCGCTTCCTTCAGGTTTTACTACCAAAATAAAAAGCATAGAAACTATGAACGGACAAGTGAGTGAGGCCTTTCCTCCTATGTCTGTTACCATGACCCTCGAAGATAATATTGATATCAGCAGAGGCGATATGCTGGTGAAACCTAACAACCAGCCTAAAGTAGCACAGGATCTGGAACTAATGGTTTGCTGGCTGAATGAAAAAAAATTACAGCCCAATGGAAAGTATACCATTCGTCATACTACCAAAGAAGCAAAGTGTATTGTGAAGGATGTGAGATATAAAGTCAATATCAATACGCTTCACAGAATTGAAGATGACCGCACCATAGGTTTAAATGATATCGGAAGAATTCTGATCCGTACCACTTCTCCGCTTTTCAATGACAGCTATCAGAAAAACAGATCCACCGGATCAGTGATATTAATTGATGAGTTCACCAATGAGACCGTAGGCGCGGGAATGATTATTTAATTTGTATTTTGTGTTTAATAATAGAAAGGCCTGTATAGCAATATACAGGCCTTTTTTGCCACAACTCCAAACTATCATAATTTTTTCTTGTAATTATCCTTAAATTTAATCAGATTGTACGTTAACAATAACACTCATACAAGCTTCAATGATCCGGTTATACTTCAGATTCCTTTTTACACTGACCATATTACTGGCGAATGGAGCTGTTTATGCCCAGCCTATCGACCAGACAGATTTTGAAGGTTTTTCAGATGAAAGTGTTTTCAACCAGGCAAGCTGGACAGCCGAAGGATTTTCTGTGCCCTGGGTAGATGGATTTGATCAGAACAGGGCTCGGATCGACAATGCTTTTTCACACAGCGGGACCAGTTCATTAAGAATATTTTTTCCGCAAGGGCAATATGGGCCGTCCAACTCAGGAGCACAGGCGCCCTTACAGGTTACCGGTGCATCACAATTATATATTTCTTACTGGTTTCGGTTCAGCGACAATTTTAGTTTTGGCAATAGCAGCGAAGGAGGAAAGCTTCCCGGACTAGCGGGTGGTGGCAACTGCAGCGGCTGTGCCGTTTGTACTGGAAGCAATGGATTTACTGCGAGGCTTATGTGGAGATCGGGAGGAAGACTCGTTTTGTATCTTTATCATCTTGACAAAGTAAACCCTCCCTGCGGAGATGATGTCAATCTCCAGGTAGTATCAGGAGTAAATTATATTGCTCCTAAAGGACAATGGATAAATGTGATTGAAAGAGTAAAAGTAAACACTGGAAGCAACCATGACGGCGAGGTCGAAATCTGGATCAATGGTCAGCATGCTTTATTAAAAGCAGGTATACAGTTTGTAAACAATGGCCAGCTGGTAGATAATATGTATTTCTCTACCTTTCATGGAGGTTCAACAGCTGCCTGGGCTCCAACGGTAGATTCTTATATCTGGTTTGATGATATAATGATTACTGCAAATGCTTCCGATATTTTTTCAACTCTTGGGATCAATGGCCAGTCTCCTAAAAATTTAGGATCACATTTATTTTCTGGGGAGTAACCTCATTAGGCAAATAATTTCTCCAATCTAAACAGGAAGAATTTCACAT
>JAIERY010000012.1 GCA_019746425.1 Cytophagaceae bacterium | reverse complement strand
TGCGCTTACCGCCATATGTTCCTTCGTTTAACAACATTTGCATGATGATGGCCACATCATTTGCATTGCTGAATAAACCTGCATGGCCTGCCACTCCGCCAAACATTGCCGCACCCGGATCATGCACACATCCTCTCACCAGTTGCTTCCTGAAAAGCTTGTCGTCTTCTGTAGGAGCAATTCTATCCACCGGCACTTTCAGCAAAGGCTTGTAAGTCATATTTTGCAAACCAAGCGGTGTGTAAAAATTCTGCTGAAGAAACTGATCAATAGGCTGGTTGATCTGACCTTCTACTATTCTTTTCATAATGTAAAAGCCCAGGTCGCTGTATTGGTAATCATACTTCTTGGTTTTTCTGTTCTTTTTCAGAAGCTCTGACTCAATTGTCCACTTCCATAAACTATCTTCCATCGAGGCAATGGAATACACCCCGGGAATTACTTCGTTGCAATAAATATTCGTTTTGTTCTTACTGTAAAATAAAGTGTCAAAGCCCAAGGTATCTTTGATCGTTTTTTTCCAGTAAGGAATAAAAGGAATCAGACCGGCCTGGTGTGTAAGAATATCTCTGAGCTGCAGATTTTCTTTATTGGTATTTTTCAGTTCTGGTAAATAATAGGAAGCTTTTTTATCCAGGTCAATCATTCCTCTTTCTGCAAGAAACATTACAGCCTGTAAAGTGCCCGCCACTTTGGTGATCGAAGCAATATCGTACACAGTGTTTGATGTAACCGGTTGTGTCTTATCATAAGTAAGATGTCCGAATGATTTATTATAAACCACAATTCCATTTCTTGCTACGAGCACCTGGCATCCGGGCATTGCTTTATCTTCGATCGCCTGTTTTACAATGCTGTCAATTCGCTTCAGCACAAAACCATCCATACCTGCTACTTCAGGAACATTATATCTTAATCTGTATAAAGGATTTTTTAACTCAATGCCCTGCCCCACTCGCACATCGGGAGAAACAGAAACCGGAAGCTTACCATTGGCTGTATTTGCCCCGAAAAGAATTTCGGGAACAATTTTGGTAGTCACGAAATTATCTTCGTAAGCACAAACCAGGTTGGGTATGTCTGTAAAAAATTTGAGGCTATATGGATTTCCAAAAACAGTTAAGACAACTTTCTTATCTGTTGACTTAAGTTTGTAAATAAACTGCTTCGCTGGTTCAGGAATTCCGTAAGTAGTATTATTGTACATACTCATTCCATGAAGGCTTACAACAATCACCTCGTGCTGTTTTAATTTTTCTAAAAGCTGTTTGTAATAATTTTCATCAGCGGTTTTGTCTGCCAAGTAATGGGTAAACGGGGCATAATTACTCAAGGCCGCCTGAAAAGCATTTTCTTCTTTCACCCCAAGGCTCACCGAAGCAAAAGAAGTGGTATCAATATTTCTGAAAGGAAGCAGGCTGTCTTTGTTATTTACTACAGTGATCGCTTTTTCAAAAAGTCTTCTCTGTAAAACTTTTCCTTCGATCGTGTTAAGATCCTGGTAAAGATTATTTACATCTACCAGCTTATTCTGATTTAAGCCAACAAAATATTTAGCGCTTAAGATCTTTTTTACTTTCTGGTCTATCTCAGCCTGACTGATATCTTTATCCTTAATCGCTTTCTGAATTTTTTTAATGGCAAGCGGCACATTCTCAGAATAAAGCAGCACATCGTTACCTGCCAGCAGAGCCATTACATCTACCTCGCCCGGTTTGTAAAAGCTGCTCACACCGCGCATATTAAGTGCATCGGTAAAAATCAGGCCATCGTACTTCATTTCTTTCTTCAGCAAGTCAGTCACTACTTTTTTAGAAAGAGTTGTAGGCATGTTAGGTGTATTATCATAAGCAGGCAGGTGAATATGGGCGATCATCACGCTCATGACACCTTCATCCATAATTTTTCTAAATGGATAGAATTCCAGGCTTTGCAATCTTTCTTTTGGATGGCTGATCACAGGCATGGAAAGATGCGAATCCGTTTCCGTATCACCATGTCCGGGAAAATGTTTTGCATTGGCCAGCACACCGTTATCCTGCATGCCTTTCATGTAAGCAATTCCTTTGCGGGCCACATTATCTTTATCTTCTCCGAATGACCTTACCCCAATCACCGGATTGTTGGGATTGCTGTTGACATCCACTACCGGCGCAAAGTTTACATGCACACCCAGCCTTCTGCATTCCTTTGCTATCTGCGCTCCCATGTCATAAATGAGCTGTTCCTCCTGAATCGCTCCAAGCGTCATCTGGCGCGGATAGCTCATGGTGCTGTCCGGCAGCCTCATTCCTATGCCCCATTCGGCATCCATCGCTATTAATAAGGGAACTTTTGCAGCCGTCTGATATCGGTTGGTAAGATTGGCCTGGCGAACAGGGCCGCCCTGAAAGAAAATCAGTCCGCCGATATGATAATTTTTAACAAGATTTTCGATTTCCTGGGTATGACTCTCTCCCCGGTTGGAATAAGCCGCCACCATAAAGAGCTGTCCGATTTTTTGTTCCGGACTAAGACTTTGAAATACACTGTCAACCCATAATTCCTGATTAAGAATAGCGGAATCCTTAGGCGCTTTTTTCCATGACAGCAGAAAAATTACCGTAAAAATTAAAAAGAATATGCTCAGGCGCTTCTTTAACATCAATCAGTTGGTGATTCTTTTACTTTATTAAACAAAATAACGAAGAAATTGTGCGATTTAGTGGAAAAAAATAAAGTTCTTCTCATTCTTTATCCAAATATAAATGAATTAAATTTGCTACTTGTCCATATTCGGATAATCCTCCAAAATCATGCTTAAATTTTGATTTTTTCACAGGAATATGGATTCATTATACTCTATAGGTTAAGGAAAGAATGGCAGATATTATAAAGTTGCTTCCAGAGAATCTGGCAAATCAGATAGCCGCCGGCGAGGTGGTGCAAAGGCCGGCTTCCGTGGTTAAGGAATTACTGGAGAACTCAGTGGATGCGGGAAGCAATCATATAGAATTAATCATCAAAGATGCCGGTAAGGCCCTGATTCAGATCATTGACGACGGCAAAGGGATGTCTGAAACAGATGCCCGTATGTGCTTTGAAAGGCATGCCACCTCCAAAATTAAAACTACCGACGATCTTTTTTCCATAAGAACCTTTGGTTTCAGGGGAGAAGCCCTGGCATCTATCGCCGCAGTAGCCCAGGTGGAACTGAAAACCAAAAGAGAAAATGAGGAGCTAGGTACCATTATAAAAATTGAAGGCTCGGAAGTAAAACTTCAGGAAGCGACCGCCTGCGATAAAGGGACTTCCATAGCGGTGAAAAATTTGTTCTACAATGTACCGGCAAGAAGAAATTTCCTGAAATCCAACCCGGTGGAAATAAGACACATCATTGACGAGTTCCAGAGGGTGGCCCTGGCCTATCCGCATATTGCTTTTACCTTTTTTCAGAATGACCTGGAAATGTATAAGCTTCCTTCCGAAAAACTGAGCAAGAGGATCATCTCTTTGTTCGGAGCCAGCTATAAAGAGCAGCTTACTCCCTGCCAGGAAGAAACGGATTTTATAAAAGTACAGGGATATATCGGGAAACCTGAGCATGCAAAAAAAACCAGAGGCGAACAATTCTTCTTTGTAAATAACAGATTTATAAAAAATAATTACCTGCATCATGCCGTGATGAATGCTTATGAGGATCTTCTGCCCGACGATTCTTTTCCTTTTTATGTCATTTATATTGATATAGATCCCAGGCATATAGATATCAATGTGCATCCTACTAAAACAGAGATCAAATTTGATGATGAAAAGTCAATCTATGCCTTTATAAGATCCGCCGTAAAAAAAGCTTTAGCTACCCATAATATTACACCGTCTTTAGATTTCGATCACAATATTAACTTCAACCACTTTCCTGATGAATCCGTAAAGGAGGTAAGTTTTGGACAGAAAACTTTTTCCGGTAATCCTGCCAAGGAATCCAACCGGCAAAACTGGCAGGAGCTGTACCAGCACTTTGACAAGCAATTACACACGGACAAAAACATGGAAATACAGAATCAGGAAAAATCTTCTATCATTCTCGGTAGCGCTGTAAATGACATCGGCTCTGGCACGGTAGTCAACAAAGAATTACTCTATACAGAAAACCAATCTACCTTTCAGCTGCATCAGAGATATATTGTTACCCAGATCAAATCAGGAATGGCAGTGATAGATCAGCAGGCGGCGCACGAAAGGATTTTGTATGAAAAATATTACAGCATGCTCCATAATAAATTCGGAGCATCGCAGCAGTTTCTTTTTCCACAGAGCATTGAACTGAATCCCTCTGATTTTTCCCTGGTAATGGAACTGGAAGAAGAGATCCGCTCCCTGGGTTTTGTATTTAATATTTTCGGAAAAAATACCATTGTAGTAAACGGCATACCTGCTGATGTACCTTCAGGAAGTGAGAAGGGATTATTCGAAGGATTGATCGAGCAGTTTAAAATTTATCAGTCAGACCTGAAACTGGAGACCCGCGAAACACTGGCAAGATCCATGGCAAGAAAATCTGCTTTAAAGCCAGGTACAAAACTGACCTTGCTTGAAATGAACACTTTGATTGATCAGTTGTTTGCATGTAAAAGTCCGATGTATGCTCCCAATGGAAATGCCACTATTGTGATCATGGACCTTGACAGATTGAGTAAGCTTTTTAAATAATTATTTATAGTATGGGTTTTAATTTAACACCGGTCGTTAAAAACCTTTTAATAATAAATTTTTTATTATTTCTACTGTCTATTTTCTGCCTTTATCAATTCAATATTGATTTAGTGGATGTGCTGGGGCTGTACTATTTTAACTCTCCTTCATTTCAGCCTTACCAGATTTTCACGCATATGTTTATGCATTCTTATGTAGATCCTGATGGAGGAATTTCTATTATGCATATTCTCTCTAATATGTTTGGCTTGTTTATGTTCGGGCCAATGCTGGAAAGAGTGTGGGGCGCAAAAAGATTTTTAATTTATTATATAGTGTGCGGACTTGGTGCCGCCTTGATTCATTCGGCGGTTATCTTCTTTGAAGTAAAAGACTTAGCAAATGCCAAAGATGAATTCGTAGCAAACCCTAGTGTACAGAATCTGATCCAGTTTGCAAAAGCGCATGGAAGGATCAACCCGGAATTTGTAAATGCCTTTGATCAACATCACAAAGACCCTATCGTAGTAAAGCATGCAATTCAACAGGTCAAAGAAGCATACAATGCCAAACTGAATGTCCCGATGGTCGGGGCATCCGGAGCGGTATTCGGAATTCTGCTTGGGTTTGGAATGCTTTTTCCGAATACAGTACTCATGCTTCTGTTTCCTCCCATACCCATTAAGGCAAAATATTTTGTATTATTTTATGGTTTGTTTGAGCTCTATGCCGGTGTGCAGGTGTCCCCGGGAGACAACATTGCTCACTTCGCCCACTTAGGCGGCATGCTCTTTGGATTTTTAATGATCACATATTGGAATAAGAGATCCAATCGTTTCTATTAATAAAAGTCAAAAATGAAAAAGCTGGCGGACGATCTTACTTACAATTTTAAGAAGCAGGACAACGGACTGATACAATTGATCCTTATCAATGTCATCATCTTCGTGGTGTTAAGTGTAATCTATGTAATTTCTGAGATATCTAACAGCTCCGGAGTTTTTACTTTTATTTTAAAACAAACACATCTTCCTGCCCCGTTCAAGGAATTCCTTCACAGACCCTGGACTCTTATTATCTATTTTTTCAGCCATCAGAATTTTCTCCATATTTTGTTTAATATGCTGGCTTTGTATTGGTTTGGACAACTCATCCATGAATATTTAGGCAACAGAAGACTGATTAATATTTACATTCTTGGGGGAATTTTTGGAGGGATTATTTATCTCATTCTGTTTAATACTGTCCCATTTTTTATGGCGCCTGAGCGCGCAACAGTTTATGGATTAATTGGAGCATCCGGAAGTGTATTTGCTATTGCCGTAGCAGCCGCTACTTTATTACCTCATTATTCTTTCCACCTTATCTTCATAGGGCCTGTAAAAATAATATATATAGTAGCTATATATATCTTTCTCTCTTTTGTAGGTTCTGTAGGCCATAATGCCGGAGGAGAAGTTTGTCACCTGGGAGGAGCCTTATTCGGCTATTTATATATAAGAGCTTTACAAAACGGAACAGATCTTGGCAAGCCTATCAATGCAATCAGAAGTTTTATACAGAATATAGGCAAACCCAAAATGAAAGTTACTTACAGAAACTCTCACGAGGTAAAAGTAGACCAGAAAGAAGTCGACAGGATACTCGATAAGATCAGCCGCTCGGGATACAATAGCCTTACCAAAGAAGAGAAGCAGATATTGTATAAAGCAAGCCAGAAATAATAAATGTTGAATGCTGAATTATGAATGTTGAATAAAGACAATTCAGCATTCACAATTCAACACTTCATAATTGTTTCCAACCTTCTTCTGACAAAGCCACCTTCTCAACAAGCTCTTCCAATTTTTTCAGACTTTCCGGTGCTCCATAATAATCTGTTATTTTCTTTTTCTGCCCCTGATGTTCGAAAGTAACATAGACAGTCGGCATATCACTTACACCGGCGGTGTATTCATTCTGCAGCTTAAAAAAATCAGAATGTTCAAAAGCAGAAAATATGGTTGAGATTTCTTTCCCTGAAAGCTGCCTTTCAAACTTACCTACCTTCTTCACATGCTTCTTCCCTTCATAGATCACTTTTCCCGTGCCATCAATGGTAATGCTATAAACCGGACAATATCCATAGCATTCCGTTTTCTCCATAATAATGACAGAACTGTCAAAAGAATTTGAGGAAACAGGATGCATTTTGCAGGCCGGACTCAAAATCAATAAAGATAGAAAGCCGAGATGAAACAATATGATGGACATAGCTCTTAACATGGTTGGTTTAATAATAAAACAAAATTCTGTTTATTTTGGTAATATTGCTTACAAGAAAATACTCAAATATGTCTGTATTCAAAAATTTAGCCGTTGACCTGGTGGACGGCATTCTGATGATCATCGTGAATCGTGTTGAAAAGCTCAATGCGCTCAACTTCAAAACGCTCGATGAAATAAAAGAAGCCATTCAGAAAGCTTACGATGAACCTGAAGTGAAAGCGGTTATCATCACCGGTGCAGGAGAAAAGGCATTTGTAGCAGGCGCCGATATTGGTGAGTTCACACAAATCAATGATGTAAATGCAAGGAAATTTTCAGAGAACGGCCAAGATATATTTAACATGATCGAATCCTGTCCCAAACCCGTAATCGCCGCCATCAATGGCTTTGCCCTGGGAGGAGGATGCGAATTAGCGCTTGCCTGTCATATGAGAATAGCAAGCGACAATGCTAAAATAGGATTGCCCGAAGTCACACTTGGAATTCTTCCCGGCTATGGTGGCACTCAAAGGTTAACACACCTGATAGGAAAAGGAAGAGCCATTGAAATGATGATGACAGGGGAAATGATCACGGCACAGGATGCTTACAGGATGGGACTGGTAAATCATGTAACCGACAAAGAAGTATTGATCCCGAAATGCAAGGAAATATTAAATAAGATTATGTCCAGGGCGCCGCTTGCTATTGCACAAATTGTAGAATGCGTAAATGCTATATATAAAAAGGAAGAAGATGGATATCAGACAGAAGCCAACTCATTCAGCATAGTTGCCAAAACTGATGATTTTAAGGAAGGCATTGCCGCATTCCTGGAAAAAAGAAAAGCAGAATTTAAAGGAAGGTAAATGAATGTTGAATTTTGAATGCTGAATTTTAAATAATGAAAACAAAAAAGCTTTAGGTTTTGCGCTTAAAGCTTTTTTGTTTTTTAACTTTGAACTTTAAACCTTAAACTGTTTTTATGTCTTTATTAAAAAAGCTCGCCGGACAAACTGCTCTCTATGGATTGAGCAGCATCGTAGGCAGGGCTTTGAATTTTTTACTGGTTCCCTTCTATACCACTGTCCTTCCTGCCGGACAATATGGTATCGTTACTAAATTATATGCCTTAGCCGCATTTCTCAATATTGTCTATCTCTATGGAATGGAGACCACCTACTTCAGATTCGCTACGAAAGAAAATCTTTCAGAAAAAGATGTATATAATAATACCCTGAGCCTGATACTAAGCAGCAGTATTTTATTTTCAGGCTTAATGATTCTCGGATCAGGACTGCTTGCCAATGTATTTAACGTTGAAGGAAAAGAATCTTTTTTCATTTGGCTGGCGCTTATCCTGGCAATAGATGCTATATCCGCCATACCATTTGCAAAATTAAGACTGGAGCAAAAAGCGGGAAGGTTTGCAGCGGCAAAAATTTTCAATATATGCGTTAATATCTTCTTCAATTTATTTTTCCTGGTTTTTTGCCGGGACATTCACGCAGGCAAAATACTTCAGGGCTTAAAACCCTTGATCAGCTCCTTCTATGATCCCTCTCTCGGAATAGAATATATTTTTATATCTAATTTTTTAGCAAGCCTTCTGACGCTTCCTTTTTTATGGAGCTACTTTATAAAAGTGAAGTTCACCATAGACAAAAGTATTCTCAAGTCCATGTTTGTCTATTCTACCCCGCTTATGTTTTTAGGCCTTGCGGGAATGGTAGATGAAATGCTGAGCAGGCTCATACTGGACGACATTCTTCCAAAAGGATTTTATCCTGGCCGCAGCAATGAAGACGCTCTGGGAATTTTTGGCGCATGCTATAAACTGGCAATTTTTATGGCGCTGGCCATACAGGCTTTCCGCTATGCAGCCGATCCGTTTTTCTTTTCACAGGCTCAGGATAAGAATGCGCCGGAAGTTTTTGCCAAGGTGATGAAATGGTTCATCATTGTCTGCGCGCTTATTTTCGTGGGAGTAAGCACCAATCTTTCTATTGTAGAATTGTTATTAAGAAAAGAAATTTACAGGGAAGGAATTCTCGTAGTGCCGGTACTACTGATGGCAAATTTATTCGCCGGCATCTATTACAATCTTTCCGTATGGTATAAGCTTACCAATAGAACTCAGTATGCTATTTATATAAGTGTAACCGGAGCAATCGTTACTATCATTCTCAATTTTATATTAATTCCGGTTTATGGATATATGGGAAGCGCCGTGGCTACCCTTGCCTGCTATTTTATCATTTCAGTAATCAGCTATATATGGGGTCAAAAATATTTTCCGGTTCCTTATAATATTCTATCAGCAATGGGGTATCTGATATTCAGCGCTGCTCTGGTGATAGCAGCCCTGGTTTACCCTTTCGGAAAAGGCACCTTGTCTGCTTATGCCTACCAGTTTTCACTATGTATAGTCTTCATTCTTACAGTTTTCCTTTTAGAGAGAAAAAATCTCAATTTCAGTAAAAAATAGATAGTCTGCCCATTCGTATTTTGGAATAAGCTCCCTATAAAAGGGTCAAAAAATGCCACAAAGGCACGAAGACACGAAATTGTTTCTCTTCGTGTCTTCGTGCCTTTGTGGCTGGTATTTTGATCAATACGAAGACTGATTAATTCCGATTTTTATGCTATTTTTGTCCCTCTATGCAGGTAAAGATTGTAAATACTTCCAAACATCCGCTTCCTTCCTACCAGACGGAATTTTCAGCAGGAATGGATTTAAGAGCGGAACTGGACCAGGAGATTACATTGAAGCCTATGCAGAGAATCCTGGTACCGACGGGATTATTTATTGAACTGCCAAAGGGGTTCGAAGCACAGATAAGACCAAGAAGCGGGCTGGCTTTTAAAAACGGGATCACCGTATTGAACAGTCCGGGTACAATCGATGCAGATTACAGAGGAGAAATTAAGATATTATTAATTAATTTATCTGACCAGGAATTTGTGATTCAGGATGGAGAAAGGGTAGCACAAATGGTGATAGCAAAACACGAACAAATCACCTGGTTGTCTGTTAAAGAACTGCAATCTTCGCAACGTGCAGCCGGCGGATTTGGGAGCACGGGAACGAAGTAAATGATGAATGTTTAATGAATTTTGAATTATAAATGGAGGATGGAAGTTAGAAGTTGGATTTTAGACTTTTCAAATATCCAACTTCTAACCTCTAGCTTCTAACTCCAATATAACTTTTAATTTTTAACCTTAAACCTTTAACCTAACACCATGAGAATCATTATCCCGATGGCAGGAATGGGCAAAAGAATGCGCCCACACACATTGACAGTTCCAAAACCTTTAGTGCCAATTGCAGGAAAGCCGATCGTACAGCGATTAGTGGAAGATATTGCCAAAGTTTGTGGTGAAAAAATTGAAGAAATTGCCTTCATTATCGGTAACTTCGGGAAAGATGTTGAAAACAAACTGGCAGACATTGCAAAATCTGTCGGAGCCAAAGGGACAATCTATTACCAGGATCAGGCACTTGGAACAGCACATGCCATCCATTGCGCGAAAGATTCTCTGAAAGGGAATGTAGTGGTTGCTTTTGCCGATACTTTATTTAAGGCAGACTTTAAACTGGACACTTCCAAAGACGGAATCATCTGGGTACAGAAAGTGGAAGACCCTAAGCCCTTCGGAGTAGTAAAATTAAATGACAAAGGAGAGATCACCGGCTTTGTAGAAAAACCAGATACGTTTATTTCTGACCTTGCCATCATCGGAATTTATTACTTCAAAGACGGAGATTACCTGAAAAAAGAAATCCAATATATACTGGATAACGACATTAAGGACAAAGGTGAATACCAGCTTACCAATGCTTTGGACAATATGCAAAAAAAGGGAACGAAATTTGTTCCTGGTAAAGTAACAGAGTGGCTGGATTGCGGAAACAAAGATTCTACTGTTGCAACCAACGAAAGATACCTTGAGTATATTAAATCGCAGGAACTGGTTTCCAAATCTGCCAGAATCTCCAACTCGGTTATTATTCAGCCGGTATTTATCGGAGATAATGCAGAGATCAGCAATAGCATAGTAGGTCCGCACGTTTCTATAGGCAACGGCACCAAAGTGGCTGATTCTATCATTAAAAAATCAATAGTTCAGGAGAAAGCAGTGGTGAAAAATGCCAACATCTCTAACTCGATGTTAGGAAATAATGCCATGTTTGAAGGCAAAGCTGCCGACCTGAGCGTAGGCGACTTTAACGTAATTATACAATAAACTCTTTTGCAGACAATCAGGGCCATTGCTAAATGGCCCTTACATTATCATGAAAGCTTTTTTATACATTTTCTGTTTTACATTTCTTTTAACCTTTGCCCAGGATCACGCGCTGGCACAAAAGAAAACGAAATTCAAAAAATTTAAAAAGGCTAAGAAGGGAGAAAAAGCGCAGCTTGCAGAATATGCTTTTGCCGAAGGAATGAAAAACTACATACTCGGCAATTATCCCGATGCCCTGTCTTATTTTGAAGAATCCAAAAAACTCAACGGAGATAATGCTGCGCTTAATTACATCACGGGAAAAATCTATTACGAGAAAGAAAAACTTGACCTCGCGCTGCAGTATGCAAGCAAAGCCGTAAAGCTCGACAGCAAAAACAAATACTATTATATACTGCTGGCTGAAATCTATGAAGGACAGAGAAATTATACAGAAGCGCTGAAGGTTTATAAAAAGCTTATCGCAGAAATTCCAAAGTCAGAAGAATATTATTACCAGATAGGCGATATTTATTATTTCCAAAAGAATCATGATGAAGCCCTGAAGACTTATGAAAAAATAGAAAATGTTTTTGGAAAGTCTCTTCCTATCACCCAAAGAAAACAAGACATCCATTTAAGAACAGGCCATCTTGAGCTTGCAGTGAAAGAAGGCGAAGACCTGATCAAAGCATATCCGGATGATACCGAATACAAAGTAAGTCAGGCTGAATTTTATTTTAACAATAAAATGACGGAGCAGGCAATTGCCATGCTTGAAAGCGTTTTAAAAGAAGAGCCAACCAACTCTTATGCAAGACTGCTTTTATCAGACATATATCAGAAGACCGGCAACAGAGAGAAAGCCGATGAGGCGCTGGAAGCTGTATTCAACAATCCGGAAACAGAACTCGATGCCAAGATCAATATCATCATCGGCTATCTGCAGGCAAGGGAAACAGAGCACAACAAGCAAAAGGTGCTGAAGCTGGCAGAGGCTACCATCAAAGCGCATCCTTCCGAATCAAAAGCCCACATGGTATATGGTGATGTATTGATGAAGCAAGGTAGAAAAGAAGATGCCTGGAAAGCGTACATTGTTGCCAAAAATCTTGACAATGGAAATTATAACCTGTGGGTACAAGTGCTGATGCTGGATACTGAGCTGAATAAAACCGATAGCATTATTGCCCATTCGGAAGAAGCGCTGGAAACATTTCCCAATCAGGCTGTCATATGGCTTTACAATGGCCTGGGATATGGCATGAAAAAAAATTACACCAAAGCCATTGAAGTACTGGAGGAAGGAAAAAAATTAGCGGGCACGAGCCAGGAGATGCAGTCGCAATTCAATATACAACTGGCAGACAATTACCACCATTTAAAAGAATACCAAAAATCTGACGCTGCCTTTGAAGAAGTATTGAAGATTGACGGATCTAATGATCATGCGCTGAACAACTACAGTTACTTCCTTTCCCTGAGAAAGGAAAAGCTGGACCTTGCCAAAACCATGTCAGAAAAATTAGCCAAAAAATATCCTGACAATCCCACCTACCTGGATACCTATGCATGGGTGTTGTACCAGATGAAAAATTATGAGGAGGCGAAGAAATACCTGGAGATGGCCATTACTTATTCAGACAATGGCACCATTATTGAACACTATGGAGATACACTATATCAGTTAGGGCAAAAAGACCTTGCACTGGAACAGTGGAAGAAAGCCAAAAAACTTGGCGAAACGTCAAACCTCATTGATAAAAAGATTGCGGATAAGAAGCTTTATGAGTAGACCTTTATTCTTAGGTGTTATATTTTTTTCTTTATTTTTTTCTTCCTGTAAAAGACAAAAAATTCAGACTTCTGAAAAACCAACATTGCCCTCCTGCAATGTTGAAGAAATTGACTTTACTTACTTTTCTACCAAATCAAAGCTGGATTACAAAGACAAGCAGAATGATCTTAAGTCAAATATTCATATCAGAGCAAAAAAAGACAGTATTATCTGGATCTCCATAAATGCCGCGGCAGGTTTTGAAGCCATCAGATGTCTGATCAAAACTGATTCTGTACATATACTGGACAGGCTGAATAACACTTATACTGTACTGGATTATCCTTCCTTAAGCAATCAGATCGGTGTAGACCTCAGCTATGCAGTAATTCAGAATATGATTTTGGGAAATCTTATTTATCCTAAAACGCCTGAAGACGTAGTAATGCAATCTGATAGCAATTCATGTGTTTTTATACAAAAGAGCCGTGAAACACAAATCACCAATTATATCAGGGTGGCAAATTCCAAAGTAGAAAAAGTAGAAGCGACTACTGCAGCAGCGAATAAACTATCCATCAGATATTTAAATTTCGTACCTTTGGGAAGATTTGGTTTTGCATCGAAAAACGAAATCGAAATTTCCATAAAAGTTGATGCTCAATATCAGACTACAAAAATCGAGATCGATCACCACAAAGCCGAGATTCCTGAAAAAGAACTCAACTTCCCTTTTAATGTTCCCCAAAAATTCATTCGTAAATAAATTATTACTTTTTACTTTTTTTCTTTTCATCGGATTTTTCACACTGTCACAGAATAAGTCCAAGCTTGAAAAAGAAAAACAGGAAAGTCTCCGCAAAATAAAAGAGACTGAAAAAATCATCAAGCAAACCAAAACGCAGAAACAGGCCACCATGGGTCAGCTTACCGCGATCAGCAAACAGATCGAGGCACGCCAGGATCTTATTAATTCCATTGCTGCAGAAATAAAATTACTGGATGAGGAAATTGCTGAAAAGGAAATGATACTGCGTGCACTGACAGGAGACCTTGAAGCGCTAAAAGAAGAATATGCTTCAATGATATATTCCGCTTCCAAAATGGACAACTCCATGTCTAAGCTGGCTTTCATTTTTTCTGCCGAAGATATTAATCAGATGCTGATGAGAATAAAGTTCTTTCAGCAATATTCAGATACAAGAAAAAATCAACTGGAACTTATTGAAAAAGTAAAAGCAAGCCTCACGCAGCAAAAAGTTTATCTCGATCAGATCAGGGTTGAAAAAAATGCTCTGCTGAATTCTCATACCATAGAATCCACCAACTTAAATTCCCTTAAAAAGGAAAAAGATAAAGTGGTAAAAGAATTAAGCCAGAAAGAAGTGCAGTTGAAAAAAGAACTGGATGATACCAAAAAGGCTTTGAAGCAGCTTGAAAATAAAATCAGGCAGATCATTGAAGAAGAAAGACTGAAAGCCATTGCTGCAGCCAAAGCAAAAACCAATAAAGACAAACCCAAAAATAATACTTACGATGGCAAAGAACTGGTAAGCGGCTTTGCAGGCAATATGAACCGCCTGCCCTGGCCGGTAAGCAATGGAACAGTAGTGAGAAAATTCGGAAGACAGCGACATCCTGTTCTTCATATTGACGAAAATAACCTGGGTGTAGGAATCCAAACCCTGAAAGGCGAACAGGTAAGGGCAGTATTTTCCGGCAAAGTAATATCCGTGACTGAAATTCCAGGTATGAATAATATAGTGATGATCCAGCATGGAGAATACTTCACTGTATATGCAAGACTTAGAAAAGTATATGTAACGGTCGGACAGGAAGTAAGTGCCAAAGAAATACTCGGAGAAGTTTATACCAACCGGGAAGAAGTATCCCAGGTAGAGTTCCAAATCTGGAAAGGAGACTCCCCGCTGGATCCGGAGGTTTGGCTGTCAAGAAAATGAAATAGTCCGCGGTCAACAGTCCATAGTCCACAGAATATTTCAGATGAGTGAAGCAGTCCAGGTTATTAAATTCCTACTAAGTTATTCCATGGACTACAGATAAACTTCAGTACCGCCTTGCCGATTTCTATGGATTAAGCAAGCTCATGTGTATAAATTTTTTCATATTTTCTATTTTCTTTAACACATGCAAAAA
>JAIERY010000421.1 GCA_019746425.1 Cytophagaceae bacterium | reverse complement strand
CGACATCAAAGAAGAAAAAAAGACATTGAATTAAATTTATTTAAATCAAGTGGTTAAATGTGTTAAAGTAGAACTAGATAGTCTGTGCCAAACTGACCTACAGTGTATGCCATTGCTCCGAAGGCGCCAAGCGGAGCAAAGTACATGATGTAGGAAACAATTCTGAAAACTATTTTAGAAGCGGCTTCGAAAATTTCCAACACAGACTTTGTGGAGTCTTTCAATACGGCTAAGGCAAATCCGGTAAGTATTGCCAGAAATAAAACCTGAAGAATCTCTCCTTCCACAAATGGTGAGATGATGTTGGTGGGAATAATTTTGTAAATAAAGCTTTCAGATCCTTTGCCGGTGTACTTACTTATTTCCTCCGCGTTCAATTGTAGGGTACGGGTATCAATACCTTCTCCGGGCTTTACAATATTTACTACTACCAATCCTATTATCAGCGCGAGGGTAGTAATAATTTCAAAGTATAAAATTGCCTTTATTCCTATTCGCCCTGCTTTCTTCAAATCCTGCAGACCGGCAATTCCCAAAATAACCGTAAGAAAAATGAGCGGCGCGATAACCATTTTTATCATCCGGATGAAAAGGTCACTTAGGATTTTTGTTTTTTGTGCAGTAACCGGTTCAAAAAGGCCTAGAAGTATACCACCGATAATGGCCAGAATCACATAAAAGTAGAGTTTATGGTAAAATTTATGGGGCTTAACAGATTCCATCCAGGTTCTTGAACTGAAATATAATCTTAATTCTTTTTTTCATGGTATGTAAATAAAAGGATATTTTATTTTTAATATCTTTCCGGAAAACCCAGATTTTATTTATTTGGCTTATGGCTGGTTGCGGTTATGTATGTGCGGTATGTGAAGGAAAAGGATTGGATTCCGAAGGAGAACTATGTGACTACTGCAAAGAAAATTTATCTGTCAATGAAAACGATAATAACACTGAGGAGAAAAAATTACAAACAGAAAATAACAAAAAGAATTAATATTTAACTTATCAATAATCTAAAACCCAATTTACAATATGAGAAAGCTTACTTATATGATGATCTCTTTCCTGATAGTATGCGCTTCATGCGATTCTAAAAAGGAAGAAAATAAGGAGACAAAAGATACTGTTGCTGTAGACAGCAGTACCATGAAAAAGAAAGCATCGGTAACCTTAAAGTGGACGACAGATACTATGCTCACTACCTGTGAGTCTGTATTGTTTGACAAAGAAAGAAAAATTTTATACGTGACTAATATTAATGGTCAGCCTGATCAGAAAGATAAAAATGGTTTTATTTCCAAAGTAAGTCTTGATGGAAAGATAGAAAATTTACAGTGGGTTACAGGTTTAAATGCTCCGAAAGGAATGGGACTATATAAAAATAAGCTTTATGTAACAGACATCACTGCTCTGGTAGAAATTGATATTGAAAAAGGAAAAGTTGTTAAAAAATACGAAGTGTCCGGCGCTAAATTTTTAAATGATATTACAGTTGATACAGCAGGTGTAGTCTACTTCTCAGATTCTTTTGCCAATAAAATCCATGCTTTGAAAAGCGGCAAAGTGGAAACCTGGAAAGAAGATGGTCTGAATCAGCCTAATGGTTTATTGGCTATTAACGGAAAGCTTTATCTGGCTTCTATGGGCAGCAACGATCTGAAGGTTTTTGACATCGCTTCTAAAAAAGATTCTGTGCTTGCTACTGGTTTAGGTGCAGGCGATGGAGTGGTAGCAACCGGTGAGGAAGGATACTTTATCGTTTCAGACTGGAATGGCGTTGTATATCATCTTGGATCTGCTGAAAAGCCTCGCGTAATACTTGATACTAAAGAGCAAAAACTAAATACAGCAGATATTGAGTTTATTCAGGATCAGAATCTGCTTCTTGTGCCGACATTCTTTGGAAATAAAATACAAGCTTATGAATTTACTGAATAAGTGATAGCATTTTTATAAAAAAGCCTGAGATCGGAAGGTCTCAGGCTTTTAATACTTTCTTACCTGTTTTATTGATTCCATAGAATGCCGGAAAAAAGGAAACAGATAAAAAATATTTTTTACCCTAAATTCCTGACATAGATGAACATAGATTACTTTTTTTTTCTTCTTTGATTTTTTCTTTGGCTCAATTCCCATGGCTACCCTTATTTCTCTTCCATAATCTACCAGTAATTCCTCTCCGGGTTCAATATCTCTTTTGGCAGTAATATATACGATTCCTTTATCTTCTAAATATTCTGTATTGGGTTTTTTCCCCGAACCGGTATAGTCGCATACATATCTTCCCAATCCCGAAGAAGTTTTTCTGGCATCAATGGCTACCCGCTTGTTAACGGTCATACCGTAGGCGCCATAATCTTCTTTCTCGTAACGTTTGTTGTATTTTCCTGTACTGATCCTTTCTCCGTCATATTCAATAATGTCGGTTCCCTTTTTAATTTTTTTAGTAGTGTAAAGGCCTAGTCCTGCCAGTTTAATTTGGGATGTAGCAACAACAAGTCCAAGTTCTTGTTTGGTGTGAACGGCGCAATAGGGGTGAGTGATTACAGTCATTCTTTTACAGCGGCCCTTTTTTGTTTTAAATGCACAACGAGCTTTTACAAATATTGTATGATTATCCATCGTTTTTATTTAAGCGCACAAAAATAAAGGAAATGGAACATATTAGCTAAAGAGATGGCATGTTTTATGGGTATTAATTATATTAACGGTTTATTATTTATACATATGAGAAAAATTTATCTGGTAGTGCTTCTTTGTTCCTTACATACAGTCTATGGTAAAAAGTATAAAGGTGCTGAAATTCGTACAGTAGATTCATACACTTATGGCAAGTTTGAAGTGAGGATGAAGTCGGCTGCAGGTAGCGGTATGCTCAGCTCATTTTTTACATTTTATGATGCCCCTGATTTTGCGCAGAACTGGAACGAGATAGATATTGAGATATTAGGGAGATATAACAATGAGGTTCAGTACAATACTATTGTTGGAAATCATAAGATGAATGAGCACAGGCAGGTGCTTGATTTCAATCCTCATGAAGGGTTTCATGTGTATTCACTGGAGTGGACTCCCGACTATGTATCATGGCAGGTAGATGGAAAAGAGCTTTATAAACAGGAGGGAGAACATATAAAAGCACTTAATAAAAACCAGAAGCTTATGATGAATATATGGCCGTCTACTTTCTGGAACTGGACCGGTCTGTGGAACGACAGTATTCTGCCTGTGTATGCCTACTATGATTATGTCAGATATTCTGAATACACTCCGGATAAATCTGAAAAGTTTACCTTTAAGTGGGAGGATCACTTTGATATGATGGACCCTGCAAGATGGCAGACTGCTACTCATACATTTAATGGAAACAGTTGTGATTTTGATCCAGCCAATGTCGTGTTTAGAGATGGTTATTTAATACTGTGCCTTACTAAAGAGGAAAACCCCGGCTATAGCGGCGGACCTGTGGTAGATGCTCCGGTACTGCTATCGGCCGCATTGTCAGGCAGCAATATTCTACGATTATCATTTTCCAGAGATATGACTATCGGGGAAATTAAAAAAAGCAATTTTTCCATCGAAGGAGTTTTAATTAAGAAAACAAAGCTGGGTAAAAATAAAAAGGAAGTTGATCTTACTCTTGAAGGAGAAAATATTCAATCGGCCGCTGAAATAAAGTATTCTCTGTATAGTGGAGAATCTGTCCAGAATATATTTATAAAGAAAGAAAAATAGGATGGTTTTCTTGAATATTCCTCTTACAAACTCATTTGCTTTTTTTATCGTTATCATAAAAAGGCAGGCAATATGACGGGTAAATTGAGAAATAAAATAAGAAGCTGGATAAAAGGGCTCAAAGAGAAATCAAAAATTATCGAAGGAGAAAAACCTGTTGGTACCCATTTTTCAAGCTGGCATGATTACTCCTCCCCGGAAGAAGCAGGTAAAGTTTTTAAGCTAAAGTCAGAAAAATTTCTTCAGATAGATGGCTGGAATGAATTCTCAGGCAAGGCCAATGCTTCTTTTGAATTATATGATTCTTCAGGTAATAAGACAAGTGGTCAGTTGAAGAAAGGATATTATATTAAAATTGATCTTCCGGGCCCGGTACCTATGTATTGGGTACAAATTGAAAAAGTAAGCAGGCCCCCCGATTTTTTGCAGATAATAGTCAGGCCCTCTCATGATCCTACGTCTGAAAAAGAAGCCAATACAACAGTACATTTTTTTCAAAGTGAGGCCGTAAGCATTTTCACCTTAAAGCGATATAACAACCGTTTATATGCCGCTGAAACGGGAAAAAATGAAAAAATAAATAAAAAAGAACCTGAGTCGGGTGAAATGAAAGCCGTGAATACGATAGTAGCAGCTTCCGGATGGGCAGGAGTACAGAAAATTCAATGGAAAACTTTTACCAAAAACCTTGTGGCTCCTGAATGATGAAAAGGCTCTAAATTGCTCCATTTCATAACTTGGGGAGTATAAACAAAGAAAAAAAGAAAAGCAGCGTCGCCCCACTTAATGTAAAAAGTCTAGGGGCTTACTTAGTTTTTTTGATTTTTTTATTAATTTAAATTCTATGATTTTTTTCAATCGTTTTATCTTCCCCTCAGGTAAGTTATTTTGCATATTCTTTTTTTTCCTATTTAAAAAAATGACAATTTAAGCTTTTATACAATCCATTTACCTACGATAATGAACAGACTTTTTATTTTTTTATTAGTTTTTCCCCTTTCTTTTTTAACACATGCGCAAAAAGATGTTGAATTAATAAATTCTGCTGAAGTGCTTGAGGCTGCAGACAATTATTACAGGTATGAAGAATATTCAAAAGCAATAGAGCAATACCTGAAAATAGGCAGAAATGATTCTAACTATATTCAAGCTCTGGCAGATCTTGGAGTTACTTATTTAAGAGATAAGCAATATGACAAGGCTTATGAAATCTGTATGAAAGGCTTTAGCCTCAAAAGCGCTTATGAATACCGCTTTTATAATACTGCCGGGATAGCTTTACAAAACCAGGAAAAATATGCAGAGGCTGAAAAGATGTACAAGGAAGGATTAACCAAATATCCTGTAGACCATTTATTGCATTATAATCTCGGATACATGTATGAAAAGCAAAGAAAGCTGGGGCTTGCGATTTTAAAATATCAGGATGCTCTTATCTGTAATCCATACTATGCTATGGCTCATTACAGACTTGGAAGGATTTACGCAGTAAATGAAAAGCCTGTGCAGGCTATGATGGCATTTCAGATGTTTCTGGTGCTTGAGCCGGGTTCTGAAGGTTCCAGCGATGTATTGAAGATACTCGAAGAAACCGTAAATAATATTCTTCCTCCGGCGGCCGATACAGATAAGGTGGAATTGCCTAAGGACAATTTTGAGGAAATTGAGCTGTTAATCAAGTCAAAGGTTTCTTTGAATAAAGGATATAAAAATAAAACCAAGCTCAATTATGTACTTCCCAGACAAATTCAGCTTTTCATGGAAAAGATAACCTATGATGCCAGCGATAAGGACTTCTTCATGACTTTTTATGTACCTTATTTTGTGGCGGCACAAAAGGAAAATTACCTGGAGCCTCTGGTATATACAGTATATGCAACCGCCAGAAATTCTGAGGTGCAGAGCGTAGTCAAAAAAAACTTATCGAAGATCAAGCCATTCATCGTCTGGTCAATCATTAAAGTTTCGGAGCAAAGGAAAAACAGACCATTGGTAAATGAAAGTCCGGATACCAAATCCGATCATTATTTTTGGTCCGCAGGTAAACTCAGATCATATGGTAAATTCAAAGAAGGATCTGATACAGAAAAAGTAGGTGAGTGGACTTATTTCCATTCCAATGGAGTCTTCGCAGGTAAAGAATATTTCGATGATAACGGAAGACCTCTCGGAGAATGGAAAAGCTATTTCAATGATGGTACCTTAAAATCAGTGGAGAATTATTCCAATGGAAAACTTAATGGTGCCTCTTACAATTGCTTTTCAAATGGCGTGAAACAGATAGAAGTAAATATGGTAGATGGCAGGGCGGAAGGAGAAATAAAATATTACTATCCATCAGGACAGCTTAAGCAGGTAATCGGATTAATGAACAATCAGAGACAGGGATTGGAAGTTACTTATTTCCCTTCAGGAGTAAAAGAAACCGAAGGCAGATGGATAGATGGTAGAAGAGAAGGAGAATTCAGAATTTATTATGAGACAGGTGAATTAAAAGAAGTAATAAATATAAAAGCAGATTTAAGAGAAGGCCCATACAAAGAATATCTCAGAAAAGGTACGGTCCTTACGGAAGGAAACTATAAGCAAAATAAACAAACCGGGACCTGGAATTATTATTATTCCAATGGTAAAATCCGGAAAACAGGAAATTTTAACGCTTTAGGAAATATTGTAGGGGCATGGAAAGAATACCATCTTGATGGAAAGACTCTTTATAGAGAGTATACCTGTGATGAAAAAGGAATGATCAATGGGCCTTATAAAGAATATTCCGAGACTGGTAAATTGTTTTATACTTATACCTATGCCACCGATAAAATTAAAAGTTACCAATACTTCAATGAAGAAGGCGTAGTGATCTCTGAAGGTAAAGAATCTAAAGGGGTTGTGAAAATGATTGCAAAAAGAGCAGATGGTACCATAGCCTACACAGGAGATTATGTAAAAGGTTTAATGTCCGGCGAATGGAAATTTTATGACAGGAATGGAAACCTTGATTATGCAAGTAACTATGCAGCAGGAAAATTAAATGGCCGTACAGTAGAATATTTTGCTCATGGAGAAGTGTACAGAGAAACTAACTATAAGGATGGAAAGCTTCATGGATTATTCAAGTCTTATTATAAAAACAAAGTCCTGGAATCTACCGGCTGGTTCCTGGAAGGGGAGCGTGAAGGTGAATGGTATAATTATTATCCTAATGGCAAACTGGAAAGTCATTTGTATTACCTCGACGATGCACAGGAGGGATATAATGAATTTTACTCTCCTAACGGGTTATTGTCCTCTGAGGATTTCTACAAATTTGAAATGTTGCATAATATTTATTTCTATGATACTACAGGAAAAAAATATATGGAAATGCCGCTGGTAAACGGTACAGGAGAATTTTTGTCAAAATTCCCCAATGGCAATATCAAAAGCAAAGGAAAGTATGTAAATGGAAAAGCAGAAGGTGAGTACACCTGGTATTTTGCAAACGGAAAACTGTCCACTGCCGGCTCATATCTACACGGAAAGAGAAATGGAAAATATGTAGGATATCATGTTAATGGGGCCAAGGCTTCTGAAATATTTTACGATTTTGGTAACAGTGAAGGAGAATGGAAGTATTATTTTGATAATGGAAAACTCTCTAAAATATTATTCTACAAAGAAGACAAAGGCGACAGCACCTGGACCTATTTCAATAGAAAGGGTGATAAAGACTTTGTGGTAGATTACAAAAAAGATCAAAAAAACGGATATGCTTATTATTATTCGGATGGACAATTGCAATGCCGTAAGCTATACCAGAAAGGAAGATTTATTTCTTATAGCTACCTGGATAAAACAGGAAATTATGTGGCAGAAATACCGGTTCAGAATGAGACAGTTACTTTAGTGTCCTATTATCAGAATGGTACAAAATCTTTAGATGAAACTGTGGAAAAAGGTAATTATGAGGGAAAAAGAACGTTCTATTATCCAAACGGGCAGGTGGAGACAGTGAGTGAATACAAATATCACATGAGAGAAGGGGAAGAGATCATTTATTATTCCAATGGCAAAGTGAAATCAAAAGAGAATTTTTATTATGATGAGCAGGATGGCAAAGCTCAATATTACAGAGAAGATGGCATTCTTGAGAGCGAAGGCAGTTATGTATTGGGCGAAAAGCATGGAGAATGGAAATATTATGATGCAACAGGTAAAGTGACAAAAGTAGTTATATATTATTTTGACGAACCTTACGGGGAAAGAAAATAAAAAATATGAGGAGTTTATTGTTATGTGTAATGCTGGTTTTTATATCAGCAGGTTTTCTTAAAGGGCAAACACTTTCTTTTGATCAGTACAAATCAAAATATCCTGACAAGCAGGCCGTAATGATCTTAAAAAAGGAAGTAGTAACAATTACTTTGGATAAGTATGATTCGCTGGATATTACTTTAGATTATTATTCCGAAATGCTGCATCTGGGAGAGAGGACAGAAGGCCTTGCAGAAAGCAGTGTTTCTTTTTCTGATTTTATTATTTTAAAAGAACTGGAAGCAAAAACCCTGGTGCCTTATAAAGACACCTACAAACCTGTAAAGGTCACAGAATTTTCTACCAGAAATTCCAGCAGTTCAGCAATATTTTTTGACGATAATAAAGTCAAAACCTTTAATTATCCCGGTGTCCAGCCAGGAGCAAAAACCATTTTAAACTATACTCAGAAATTTAAGGAACCACATCTGCTTGTTCCTTATTATTTCAATTTTTATGTGCCCGTTACCGAGTCGGAAATTACAATTATGGTAGACAAGAGAGTGAAACTGGGTTATAAGGTTTTTAATAATAATCCTAAAATAAAATTCTCTGAATCTGTAAAAGGAAATTTTGTCATTTATAAATGGTCTGTAAAAGAAGCTCCTGAGTATGTCTCTGAAAGCAAAGCGCCCAGCTTAAGTTACAGCGAGCCTCATATCGTTTATTATATTCAGGAATTCAAAGGTAAGAAGAGGTCCGAAGTAATGCTCAGAGATGTGAAAGATCTCTATCGGTGGTATTATAGTCTGGCTATCAAAAATCAGAAGCCTATTGGCGATGAGCTGAAAAGTCTGGTTGATTCATTGGTGCAAGGAGTGACTTCAGAAAAAGAAAAAGCAAAAAAGATTTTTTATTGGGTACAGAATCATGTTAAATATGTAGCTTTTGAAGAAGGCTATGGAGGTTTTATTCCGCGTGATGCCAATTTAGTATGTGACAGGAGGTTTGGCGATTGTAAAGACATGGCTAATCTGCTGGTTAAAATGTTAAACAGTGCCGGGTTAAAGGCATATCATGTATGGATAGGAACAAGAGACATTCCTTATTCATATGCAGATATTCCTTCTGCAAATGTAGACAATCATATGATAGCCGCCGTAAAGCTTGAGGATGGCTATGTGTTTCTTGATGCTACCGGAAAGTATACAACGATGGATATACCTACGGCGATGATCCAGGGCAAAGAAGCATTGATAGGCATTGATGCTGACCGTTTCGAAATAGTAAAAGTGCCTGTGGTGGATGCAGATAAAAATATATTTCTGGATTCTACTTTCTGCAGAATAGAAAATAAGATGCTGAAAGGCAATGGAAGCTACAGGCTTACCGGCTATAATAAAACAGATTATAGCTATATAATAAATTACGCTAAAAATGAAGATCTGAAGGATGTGATAAAGGATGTGTGTACGAAAGGGAACAACAAGTTTACTTTAATCAATTATGATATTCAGAACCTAAATGAAAAGGAAAAGCCACTCATTATTAATTATGAATTTACGTTAGATGATTACATTAAAATCAATGCTAATGAATTATATATTAATTTAAATCTTGATAAATCTTTTGAAAAAGATAAGATTGATACCCTTAAAAGAAAACTCCCCTATGAAAGAGACCATAAATATACTAAGAAAGACATAGTGATATTTGAAATCCCTAAAGGGTATTCTGTAGACTACCTCCCTGCTTCTATTCATGAGAAAAATAATTTTTTTGAAGTGGAGATCACCTATAAAATAGAAAAATCAAAAATAATTTATAACAAAAAAATTACTGTAAGTACTCTTATGCTTGAGAAAAAGGATTTTAATGAATGGAATAAAATCGTTTCAAAAATTGCTCAGGCATATAGAGAAGTTGTAGTATTAAAACAAAAGTAATATGATAAGAAGTATTTTTATTTTTTTCGCTTTATTAATAATCAATGCGTATTCTACTTTATCGGCAGAGCCTGAGAAATATGATTGGATGCAGGACAGGAAAAAATTTACAATCACAGCGGCTGACGAAAAAAAGCCTGTAATAATACTCCAGGACAAAAGAGTCATGGAATATGTTATTGAAGACTTTGATGGACGAAAGGCATTGGTGGTGTACAGAACACATCACAAAATTATTCTGGTAAACACAGACGAGTCTATAGAGAAATTCAATAAAGTTTTTGTGCAGACAGATGGCCCAAACAGTATTGTCAGCATTAAAGCCAGAAGCATCAATAAAAATGGTAAAGTGGTAAATCTGGATAAAAATAGTTTTAAAGAACTTGAAAATGTAGAAGGTATAGGAGCTTTTAAAATATTTGCCATTGAAGGTCTGGAACCCGAAAGTGAAATCGAATATATTTATACAGTAAAGAAAAAAGTTTCTGGTTTTTACGGCAGAGAATATTATCAATCTCAGTACCCAGTTTGGAATGCAAGTTTTGACCTTATATCTCCTGAGCACCTGGAGTTTGAGGTGAAAGGGTATAATGGCCTGCCAGACTTAGCCGATACTATATATAATGAAAAAAGATATGTTTCTTTTAAAGTCGATTCTATTCCCGCAGCAGTGGAAGAAGAATATGCTGTCTATGATGCTAACCTGAAAAGGCTGGACTATAAATTATCTTATAATACTTCCCAGGGCAGGGTGCGTATGCAGACCTGGGCTGAAGCAGCACAGAATATATTTAATAATGTTTGTGTATTTTCAAAAAAGACAGAAATTCCCAAAATAAAAAAATTATGTAAAGCTCAGAAGTTTTACACCCTCGCCGATGATGAAGCCAAAATCAAAGCAGTTGAAAATTATATTAAAACGAACTTTGAAATCAAGCAGGGGTCTTCAGCAGATTATGTGATGCTTGATAAAGTAATTTCAAATAAGTATGCAAATGAAACCGGCATATTAAGGTTGTTTGAAGCTATTTATACCGAGCTTAATATAGATCATCGCTTGGTCCTTACTTCATCGAGGGATGATGCCAAATTTGACGGCAAGTTTGAAACATACAGATACCTCGAGCAATCCATGCTTTATTTCCCGGCTTCCAATAAATATTTAGCCCCCGATCAGATGGAGTACAGATATGGAATGGTTCCTTTCTATTGGACCAACAATGAAGGACTATTCATCAAAAGAGTTACGATTGGTGAAGCCGAAACATCCGTATCGGAGGTGAAGTTTATTCCGCCGCTTCCATCCCATAGCAGCATAGACAATATTTATGCAACCATAAATTTTTCACCGGATTTTGAAGCAGCAGTAGTTAACGCACGCAGAGAA
The DNA here is from genome assembly GCA_019746425.1 of Cytophagaceae bacterium. Classification (GTDB taxonomy): domain Bacteria; phylum Bacteroidota; class Bacteroidia; order Cytophagales; family Cytophagaceae; genus JAIERY01. The sequence continues at coordinate 3,737 of JAIERY010000421.1, read as the reverse complement.
ATCGGCGGTTATAATGCAGTTAATTTCCAGCCTGTTTATAGCAGGCTTGATGCAGAGAAAAAAACAATGCTGAACGATCAGCTGATGGACTTTATCAGCAAGGATGCAGAAATTACCAATATATCTGTAGAGAATACAGACCCTAATCAATCTCCGATTGAAAAGCCTTTTATTATCAAAGGAGATATCAAAGTAACTACCTTAATTGAAAAGGCAGGAAATAAATACTTTTTTAAAGTAGGGGATGTAATAGGTAAGCAATCTGAGTTGTATTCAGATAAGAAAAGAGTCAATCCGGTGGAGAATGATTTTAACAGGGTATATATTCGTCAGATCAAAGTAAAAATTCCTCAGGGATATACAGTTAAAAATCTGGATGATCTGAAAAAAGATGTGACCTTCGATCAGGATGGAAAGAAAACAATGGGATTTGTTTCTACTTACAAAGTACAAGGGGATATGATTATTGTTGATATCAATGAATACTATAATCAGATCGACGTTTCCTTGAATAGGTTTGAAGAGTTCAGAAAAGTTATCAATGCAGCGGCAGATTTTAATAAAATTGTGCTCATTCTTGAGAAGACTAATTAATCTGACTTATGCATAAATAAAAAAGTCTCCCGAATTTCGGGAGACTTTTTTTATTTACTATTCTTGAAAATTGCCGACTTTTATATTATAGTGCTATCGGATTTGTCATCAGGTTAATACTTCTAAAAAGCCTGATCATCTATTTTAATTCCGCTTATCTGTTGTTTTGCCTGTTTAATAAAGGATCATTATTGAACTCAATATTTCATTTTCATATGATTTGATACGTGTGGATAAGTTTCGTCGAAAATAACTTTGCATGCATAACTGAACCAGCTATATTTAACGATGAATAGTCGGTTTCTTCTGGTTAACCTGATTTCCTTTCTAAATCTCCTATTCTTACAGGGCCTATTTTTATTAAAGAAAGCATTAAATACCGCTTTTATGAGAAAATTTTTCATTGCACTATTATTCACTCTTTATGCTGTTTTGGGATTTGGTCAGGATGACTTTAAACCAGCATCCGGTGATATTATTGTAAACCTGGTTGATACACTACAGCTACAGGATTCAATTAGTTTGTCTGTTGATCTTAACTTAAAAATTCCTGCAAATATTAAATGGCTGGAAGTATGTTTTAACAGAATCATCCAATGTGAATTTTAATGAGTTTACATATTCTGGAGCAGAAGATGTTTATAGTCTTTCTGGTTTTTTTGGTGGTGAAGTAACCAAAGGCACCGGGACAGTAAATACTACATCTACTTATGTTCATACAGGAACCAGTTCGCTGAAGTTAGCCCAAAACCAGGAAGGTTTTACTTATAAGGCAGCTATTGGGGCCGGCGGAATAGACATTGATAGGAAATATAGAGCAACTGTATGGATTTATGATAATGGCAATACTACTGCAAAACTTTATTATAAATTACAAACTGCTGGCGGCGTAGATGTAACCACTCCTAATCAGGGAGAAGCCTTTCAACAATGACACCAATTGTTACAGCGGGAAGCTGGAAACAATTATCTATTGATATTCCGCTTTCAGGTTCATATAATGGATATCTTTTAGTGATCGGCTGTTCTAATCCATCAGCTACTGATGCCTACTTTGATGATTTTCGTTTCCATCCTTTAAGTGAATTAATTACGACAAATGTTTATGAAAAAAGCACAGGTCTTACAACATACACCTTAGATGCAAATAATTTCTATATGAGGAATGTTTATGATAATATGTATAGAATAAGCAGTGAATATAAAGAAACGATTACTGGAGAGATTAAAATGAATGATTATACATATAATTATGGTAGGGGGAATTAATGTATTCAAGCAATTAATTGGATTTTTGCATAAAATAAAAAAGTCTCCCAATTTCGGGAGACTTTTTTATTTATTGACCTATAGAGAGTAACTCTACTTCAAATATCAGGGTTGCATTAGGCGGTATAGCAGGAGGGTATCCTCTTTCTCCGTAGGCTAACTTTGCAGGGATAAACAATTGCCATTTGGCTCCTATGCCCATAAGTTGTAAAGCTTCTGTCCAGCCGGCAATTACTCCGTTTAGAGGAAATTGAACCGGCTGTCCGCTTTCTATCGAGCTGTCGAATACAGTGCCGTCTAATAGAGTGCCTTTATAATGAGTAGTTACTACATCGTTAATAGTCGGCTTGGCCCCGGTGCCTTCTTTCATGACTATATATTGAAGACCGCTGGGCAATGTTACCACCCCTGGTTTGGTTTTATTGGATTCGAGGAATTTCTCCCCTTCCTTTAAATTTTTTTCCAGCTTTTCTTTTTGCAGATCCTGATGATACTGCGTTAATAATGCCTGGATCTGGGACTGCTCAAGTTTGGTAGGCTGTTTTTTATATACATCTTCCAAAGCTTTTGTCAGTGCCTGAATACTCATCGTATCGAAGCCCTGCTGTCTTAAATTGCTTGCTACAGCCATACCGATTGCATAACTGACTGTATCCAGCTTTGACTTTAACTGATAGTCCTGAGGCGCTTTAGTGGCCTTTGAGCTCGTCTTCTTTTTTTGCGCTATGCAGAATACAGGCATGCACATAATAAAGAATGCAAGGAGAAGTTTATTATTCATGAATCTATTATTAAAAGTTAAAAATGAGATTAAAGATACTATTATTTCCCTACACTACCATCCCAATTTTTTATCGATATAACCAGAATTAAATCCAAGACATATACCAATACCGTTTGAACAATCGCCTATTTTGTTAAAAACATATTCTTTCAGCTCCTTTTCTTTTATATCAACTGTACATAATTGCCCCTTTTCGTTGATGACGAGAATAGACATATCTCTTTGTCCCTGTTTCATAAATCTGTATTTAATGATTAATGAGTAACCTGATCCTGTTTTTAGGGATAACAAATTCCAGGGGAAAAAATTTCCCGAAAAGTTAACTTAATCAGAAGGGGAGATCATCTTCTTCCGGAGAAGATTCAAAATTCATCGGAGGCTCATCCGGAGTCTTCTCTTTGGAAGAAGAGCCTTTACCTGCAAGTTCCAGTTTCCAGGCTCTTACATCCGTATACCATCTCTCGTTATATTCCCGGGATTCAATATTGAAAGACACCTTTATCTGATCACCTATATTTAGATTTTTCAGACTTTCTACTTTGTCTCCCCATACAGAGCAACAGATCTTTTTAGGATACTGATCTGCTGTTTCGATAACAAATTCCTGCTTTACCCAGGTGCCTTTGGCGCCTGTTCCTGACTGGGAATTAAGTATTTTAATGAGTTTTCCTGTGACTTCTAAGGCCATAATGTGTTTAAACGTTTTTTAAAATTATAAAAAGCCTGTCAAAGTTTGAGGATTGTGGATTAATTTTATTCTTTTAAGCCTTTTTTATTGACTTTTACCGTTTTTAATCATTATTTTATAAATATTAAAGCTTATTTTTTAGAAACATTAATCTTTAAAACCCACAATGATTATGAAGAAATATTTACTAAGTATTGGCTTGTCTTTTGCAGCTGTACTTGCAGTATTAAACCTTACAGCCTTTACAAGCAATACCAAAGAGACTAATTATATTCTTATAGAGATTTATGAAATTCCCAAATATCCTGACAGTGGAGTTCATATTCATATGGGCAATGGAAAAACAGAATATGTTCCGTTCAAACCTTTTACTTCCGAGCATCATGATGACAACGGAGAAAT
>JAIERY010000356.1 GCA_019746425.1 Cytophagaceae bacterium | reverse complement strand
ACAGAAAGCGTATTAGCATTAGTCGGATTTCCCGGAGGAATATGGCAGATCGTTACTTTTTCTTCTTCGGTAGGAGTGTCAATAACTTTCTTGTCTTCTTCAGGTGTCTTAGGACATTCTGCAGGATCAATTGTTACAAGCACTACGCAGTCCTGCATGTCATAAGACTTGGAGGTGGTGTTGTTGGTTCCCAGTTCGAAGAGATAGATCGCCTGGTTAGCCTCTAATGTTACTTTTCCATTTACAAAATAACCCTGCAGGTAAGATTCTACATCTGCCTGTCCGGCAAATCCTGTGATCTGTGGTACTGCATCACCGTTACGAAGCACTCTTACAAACGCGTCATTATTGGCAGAATTTCTTTCATAAAGCAGTGTACCTGTTTTTGGATTAAATGATTTCGTTTTTACGCTGATAGCGGTATTCGCAGCAAGAGGCTGTGGGGATTTCCATGTATGTTGCTTTTGATCATTTACATTGGAAGCCTTATTATAACCACTATAAGTTCCGAATGGATCAATTGTGTTGTTTCCGAATTTAACCTGCACCATTACAGGATAATCTATACCTACGCCGCCTTCTTTTAAAGCACATCCAAGAACAGTTACTGTGGCATTGAAACATTCCTTAGGCACTACTGTGCCTTTGTCAATATCGAAGTTATTTTTCTTTTCCGGCTTAGGTTCAATCTTAGGACATTCACCAATTTTATCACCATGGTCTAAGTGAGCTTTCAAAGCGCTCTTAGGTATGACAATAGTCTGAGTATTGTCAGGATTTCCAGGAGGAAGATGGCAAATTGTTACCTTCTCTTCTTCTGTAGGAGTGTCAATAACTTTCTTCTCTTCTTCCAGGCGTTTCTTTTCTTCCTCTGCTTTTTTCTTCTTTTCTTCCTCTGCTTTTTTCTTCTTTTCATCCTCTACACGTTTCTTCTCTTCATCATCACGTTTTTTCTTTTCTACCTCATCACAGGTTCCAATCACGTCGCCATGGTCTAAGTGAGCTTTCAAAGCGCTCTTAGGTATGAGAATAGTCTGTGGGTTGTCAGGATTTCCAGGAGGAAGATGGCAAATACTTACTTTTTCTTCCTCAGTCGGAGTAGGCTCATTATACATTGGAATTACTGGCCTTGGGATAGAAGGATTGGTACATGCTTTTGCCTGGCAATTGCATGCAGATATGATATTAAGAATATTGGTTTCTATTCCGTTTTCATCACATACTTCAACCTTGCCTGTAATCGATGCACCGGAATTTAAAGTGGTCTTGTTATTTACTTTAATGGATGCACAATTAGCAATTTCGCCTGCGATAGTTGCATTAACAATTAAGTTACCGGTGATGATTTTGCTTCCGCCATTCATCACCAGCTTGCCTGCATTTACATAAGTGTAAGCGCTCACCGCAATTCTTCCGTTGTTAATGAAGGAATTATTGTTGTGAAACTCATTGCTTACATTTATCTGACATTTATTAGTAAACGAAGCCGAACCATTATTCTTAAGGTTATTGCTTACATTGATTACACCTGTATTATTCGTAACGTTATTGTTGTTCAGGCTTCCTGATACATTCAATACGCCGGTGTTATTTAATGTCGCAGATGAATTGACGTTTAGGTCAACCGTAATACCTGCTGTTCCATGGTTTTCAAAAGTACCGTTGAAAGTAATATTGCTGGCATTCAATATTCCATAGTTCTTAATATCTGAACTTGAATTATTGGCATTGATATTTTTAAAGTTTGCAGAACCAAGAATTACAATATCCCCGGCGTTGAAGTTAATGTTATTAACTTCGGCTGATCCGCCGATTATCAATGTTCCCCCATTCATGTTTACATTTCCGCTGAAGTTCTGTCCAGGTTTGATTAGCATTTTAGAGCCTGCATTGACAGAAATTTCGCTGGATGTTACCACGGTAGCATTTAAATAAAGATCTGCTGATGCTACAACCGGTGCGCTTGTACATCCGCAATTATCTGTAGTTTCTTCCGGAGTTGGTTCAGGTTGTTTTGGCTCACACTTGATAGTGAGTGTTACGGATTCTTTTCCGGAAGCATTTACTGCTGCGATGGTATAAGTAGATACTTCTTTTACATCTGCATTCAGCGTAAACACTTTGCTTGTTGCGTCGAAAGTATACAAAGAGCCGCTCAATACTTGTCCGTTCTGACGAACTTCTATGTTTGCTTTTCCTTCAATATTTTCAATAGTTGCCTTGATAGTTGCTTTACAATCAGGTGCAATATGCGGATTGTAAATAGGAGTGTTTACAGTAATAACAGGTTTTGGCAATACTGGCTTTTCTTCCACTTTCGGTTCGCACTTGATAGTAATTGTTACTGTTTCTTTACCAGAAGCATTTACTGCAGTAATGGTGTAAGAAACGATTTCTTTTACATCGGCATTCAGGGTAAATACTTTATTGGCTGCATCATAAGAATAAAGCGAGCTGCTTATTACCTGTCCGTTCTGACGAACTTCAATATTGGCTTTACTCTCAATATTTTTAATAGTGGTATTGATATTTGCCTTGCAATTAGGATCAGTATAAGGATTCTCTGTAGGAGTATTTACAATGATCACAGGCTTAGGTAAAGCCGGTTTATCTTCTTCTTTAGGTTCACACTTGATAGTAAGTGAAATTGACTCTTTGCCCGAAGCATTCACGGCAGTGATAGTATAAGTAATCACTTCTTTCACCTCTGCATTTAAAGTAAATACTTTGCTTGCGGCATCATAAGAGTACAGAGAACTGCTTATCACTGCACCATTAGCGCGTACTTCAATATTTGTTTTGCTTTCAATATTTAATATACTTGCTTTGATTCCTGCTTTGCAGTCAGGAGCGATATATGGATTTTCTGTTGGGTTTTCTATATTGATTACCGGCTTCGGTACAACTGGTTTTTCTTCTTCTTTAGGTTCACATTTAATAGTGATTACCGCAGATGCTTTTCCGGAAGCATTCACCGCTGTAATGGTATAAGAGACAATCTCTTTTACATCCACATTCAAAGTAAATACTTTGCTTGCTGCATCATAAGAATACAGAGAACTGCTGATGATTGCACCATTCGCGCGCACTTCAATATTCTTTTTGTCATCAATGTTCAGTATAGTAGCATTAATGCCTGCTTTACAATCAGGGGCAATATGTGGGTTGTCCCCAGGAGTATTAATTGTTATTTCAGGTTTAGGCAATGCAGGTTTATCTTCCTGTTTAGGCTCACATTTAAGTGTAATAGTTGCAGACTCTTTACCATTTGCATTGCTTGCGATAATGGTATAAGCGGCAACCTCAGTGATGTTTGCATTTAAAGTAAATACTCTCGTGTTTATATCGTATGAATATAAGCTGCTGCTGATGATTGCGCCGTTCATGCGTACTTCAATATTCTGTTTTCCCTCTATGTTGAGAATAGTAGCATTGATAGTGGCTTTACACTCGCCTGTGATATAAGGATTCTCCGTCGGCTTGGTTACGGTAATGACAGGCTTAGGCGCCGGTTTTTCTTCTTCCTTAGGTTCACATTTTACAGTAAGATCAGATGATGCCTTTCCTGAAGCGTTTACAGCTGTAATGGTATAGGTAGTAATTTCTTTGATGTCTGTATTTAATATAAGCATCTTGGTCACCACATCATATGAATACAGGCTGCTGTTGATGATCTGTCCGTTCTGACGTACTTCAATATTTTCTTTACCGCTTACATTTAATATCAGCGCATTCAGACCTAGTTTGCAATTAGGAGAAACGTATGGGTTTTCTCCAGGATTGATCACAGTTAGCACCGGCTTAGGAAGTACAGGCTCTTCATACTTTGGCTCACATTTAACAGTGATGTTTGTCGAAGCTCTGCCTGCTGTATTCACTGCAGTGATGGTATAGGTAGTGATCTGTTTAAGATCTGCATTCAGATTAAATATTTTTGTAAAAGGATCGTAAGAATATAAAACGCTGCTGATGATTAAGCCATTTTCTCTTACTTCAATATTCTGCTTGCCATCTACATTTAAGATAGTAGCTGTAATACCTGCTTTGCAATCTGCTGCTATATGTGGATTGTCAGTTGGTCTGGAAACATTGATCACGGGAGGAGGTATTACCGGTTTTTCTTCCTGTTTCGGTTCACACTTGATAGTTACTACTTCTGAGGCTTTACCTGCAGAGTTGGAAGCAATAATGGTAAACGAAGTGACCTCGGTAATAGGCGTATTTAAAAAAAATACATTGGTTCTTGGGTCGTAGCTGTATAGGCTGCTGCTGATAATTGCCCCGTTTAACCGCACTTCGATATTTGCCTGTGAAGCAATATTGTAAATCAGGGCAGAAACACCTGCATTGCAATCCGGAGTAATGTGTGGATTGTTTACCGGTTTGGTAACCTGAATTACCGGTTTAGGATTTGAAGGAATAATAGGAGCCGGTTCGCATTTTATAGTAAGCGACACCGATTCTTTTCCTGCTGCATTTACTGCTGTAATCACAAATGTTGTTATTCCCTGGATAGGAGTATTCAGATAAAATATTTTGCTTTGTGTATTATAACTGTATAAGGTACTGCTTATAATGTTGCCGTTTTGTCTTACTTCAATGCTGTTTTCATTTTCAATATTTTCAACTCTTGCCTGGATATCCGCAATGCAATCTTTGGAAGTAGATGGATTTGGAACCGGCTTGTTAATAGTAATTACAGGTCTTAATAATACAGGAGGAGGAGTGTAGCGAACGCAATTTATAACTACACTTTCCGCCGCGCTACCCACGCTGTTTGCAGCAAGAATAATTATTGTGGCCGAGCCATCTATTGGAGTGTTCAGTGTAAATATTTTGCTGGCTGGGTTATAATCATAAAGTGAACTGCTGATAATTAATCCGTTTACTCTTACCTCCAGATTTCCTTTGTCAGCAATATTCTCAATAGTGGCCATTACGTTAGCCCCGCAATCCGGATCATTGTACGGAGTGGTATTAGGCATGGTAATAGTTACAATCGGCGCTGGCTGCTGTGGCTGAATGTTTTGATTGACACAGTTGAAGGTAATGTATTTGGTAGTTTTACCGCCTGCGTTTTCAGCAGTAATGGCAAAGGTAGAATTTTTTGTCAAAGCCATTTTTAAAGTAAACAGCCCTGTGCCCGGATTGAAATCATATTGTGTCGGACTTACAATAGATCCATCCATCAATACAGATACGCCAACTCTGTTGTTAACATTTCTTATGGTTAAGAAAATGTCTGCTGTACAATTATAGGCGTTGTAGGGATTTACTGTAGGATGATTTACATAAATTTCCGGCTTAGGAGTAGCAGGACTGTAAGTGTATGTGTTTGGTTCAATTCTTGTTCTCGTTCTCGGAGTTCTTTCTATTTTTCCGAATAATGACAGTCGTATATAAAAATTTGTATAATGATAAATGTCGTTAATGCCTGCCGCATTATTATTGTTATCCCATCTTTGTCCATCCAGTAAATCAGTGCGGGGAAATGTTACTTTGTGTTCAAATCCCAATACGGTTCTCGGACCTGTATAAAAACCAATACCCCCGCCAAAGGAAGGAGCATATACCCACTGAGGTCTTCCATTATTTTCTGCAGGTGTCTCATAATTTTTATCACGCATCTGATCCAGTTCTCTGTATACTTCATGTTTTGTGGTACCGGAAATGCTCGCATAGTTATATGGATTACCAGAAAGATCCATTTGATCATAATATGATCTGAATCCTGTAGCGCCAATCCCTCCAAAACCATAAAGTAATATACCGTGATGTCTTAACCTGTTTAAGAATATAATTCCTTCCAGCGTGAGCTCGTCAATTTTTGTGAAATAATTCATGTATGCAAACCCAGGCGAGCTTGCATAATCCAAAGAAGAATTATTAGTGCCGTTCAATACCGGGTTATTAAAAATACCGGTAGAGGGTTTATAGTCCTTACCCCATGTATGGGAATATAGATATCGACCTCTTACCGAAAGCCCGAATGCACTTCTGCTGTTCTCGATGATAGATCTCTCCAGTGTGATGCCTATACCCTGGCCTAATCTGGATTTTACATCTGCTTTTTGCCATGCCATGCCCATGTTGAGGCCAAGTTTCCATTTTCCGGCCTGATCTACTGCTGTTGAAAAATTCTGAGCAAAAGCTATGGTGGTGATAATAAAAGCAGCCAGGACTGCTAAAAATCGTTTAGTAAACATTTGTCGATAAAAATTTTATTTGATTTATCTGATTTCAGAAATCGTGCCAATGCACAAAAATATTTGAAAATGAAGAGATAATGCTATAAGCATTGTTATTTCTGCGGTTTTTATTATCCACAAGCCCTTTTGTTTCAGGGCTTCATCTCATTATATATAAGTAAATTTATTTAATACATTGAATAGTACAATTATTAATAGCATTATTTAAATACTGTAGATAACTGTCAATATTGGTTAAGTCCTATAAAATTATAAGATTTGTTATATGTTATTAATATTATCATTTATATAAAATATGCCTTTTTTGATGTTTATTTATTATAAAAATTGTACTATAATAAGAAAGACATATATATTGCATATAATTTAATAACATTTATAGTTTATAATTTTTATATATGAGCAAGAACTGCTTCATTTGTATATAAATAAAAATAATATAATTATGAAATCGAATATTTTTTGGGCAACAATCTTGAAGGCACTGATTTTAGTGATTATTTCATCTGGTATATCCTTAGGCCAGGCTAAACTCTATAAGGCTAATAAAAAGAAAGAATTGAAGAGAACGTATCACTGTAAGCATGTAGGTGTGCAGAAAATCAAAAACAAGAAGTATAAAAAGCACGATGCAGTATCAGGAACAATTTCCAGGATTACTATAGATAATAATTACCTTGATACTTTTGCTTTATCGGAAGTAAAAACTGAAGAGTTTACACTTAAATTTAACACTGAAATAAATAAAGTAGAAGAAAATCTGGCATCGGAAGTAAACATGCCTTTGCCAAAACCTGTATATTTCAGATTTGATACAGATGAGCTTACTTATGAAGATCTTGATCAGATAATCCTGGCAATAGAACACATTAAACTAGGAAAAACAATTGTGATCGAAGGACACACAGATAGCCACGGCTCAATTGAATATAACAGGGTGCTTTCTTTACAAAGAGCAATTAAAATAAAAAAAATGATGATAGAGCTAGGCGGAGTAAATGCCGATGCGATATCTATTGAATATCACGGAGAAGAAAAACCTGCTGTAGCAAATGATACTGCAGAGAACAGACAGTTGAACAGAAGAGTCGAGTTTATAGTGCAGTAATTAAAATTTCACTTCAATTAAAAAGGTCATCCGCAGCTGGCGGATGACCTTTTTAATTATACAATAATTTTATTGTTTTTTAAAAAAAGTAGTAATCAATACCACTGCGCCAATAAGTAATACAGATGCGATTATGGTTTGGCCGCTAATTTTTTCATCTGCAATTGCCCACCCTAAGTAAACTGCTATGACCGGATTTACATAGGCATAAGTAGATACATGATTGGGGTGTGCATGTTTCAATAGAAAAGTGTATGCAGTATATCCTATAATCGAACCTACAAACACCAGGTACAGAAAAGCAATAATGGACTCAGTTGAAAAGTTTTGTATATCCACAAATTTCCATTCACCTATTGCAGTACCTATTACCAGGAACATTACTCCTGCAGTTAGCATTTGCATACCTGTGGAACGGAATGCTGATTTGGGAAGAGGTGCGCTTAGCGCGAATAACGAGCCGATCGCCCAGCATAAAGTGGATATAGTAACTCCTAATATCCCTCTTATGTCAATGTTCTGAATCCCTGTGACCGACATAGGATCTGTAAGCATTACCATTCCGGCAATCCCTATTATCATCCCTATGATAATAACAGGAGAGGGTTTTTGATTTTTAAACACCCACAATAATATTACTATCCATATCGGCTCTAAAGTAATAAGCAATGCAGTAATACTGGAATCAATATAATGCTGTGCCCACATCACAATACCATTGCCCCCAATCAATAAAAAAAAGCCAATGACGATGGAATTTTTCCAGTGGATACGGGTAGGGGCCGGTTCCTTTTTAAAAGATGCTATTGCATATAAAATTCCTCCCGCCGTTAAGAATCTTAAGCCAGCCATTAATGCCGGAGGTAAAGTTTCGATAGCATATTTTATCCCGAGGTATGTTGATCCCCATATAATATATACCGCCGCGAAAGCGGCTATTAATAAACCTTTAGATGCTTTTTCTAATTTGATTTCCTCTGTCATTTTAAATTACTTTTTGCTGAAGTGCTATAATTAAATGAGCACACATTTTTATTATACAATCTTACAATGAACAAGATCCCTGCGGGATGACAGTAGGGAAAAAGATTTAAACAAAAAAGCCGCTGAGTAATTCAGCGGCTTCGGATTTTTTTATTCTGATGACACTAAACTGCAGCTGTAGCTTTTTCTTTTACCGGGGTTTCTGAAACTGCGCCCAGGCTTATTTGCTTCATGTTGGTCATTGCCGCTCTTAATTCTGCTCCAACCAGCTCAATAGGGTGGAAGCGTATCATTTCGTTTATGGCAATAATGGTTTTATTGTCAACTCCATTGTCTTTGCCTGTATTGAAGTTCTTTCCGATAACATCTGTATCTATTTTCTTCATGAAATTTGCGAGCAAAGGCTTGCATGCATGATCAAACAGGTAACATCCGTATTCAGCAGTATCTGAGATAACCCTGTTCATTTCAAATAGCTTTTTACGTGCAATAGTATTGGCTATAAGAGGAGTTTCATGTAATGACTCATAGTATGCAGATTCTTCTTTGATTCCAGACTCTGTCATAGTCTCAAATGCAAGTTCAACACCTGCTCTTACCAGCGCAACCATTAATAAACCATTATCATAATATTCCTGTTCGGATATTTTAACATTGGCAGCCGGAGTCTTTTCAAAAGCAGTTTCTCCTGTTTCTGCACGCCATTTCAATAGGTTTTTATCATTGTCAGCCCAGTCTTTCATCATGGTAGAAGAAAACTCTCCGCTCATAATATCGTCCTGATGTTTCTGGAATAATGGACGCATGATATCTTTTAATTCTTCAGATAATTCAAACGCTTTCACTTTTGCAGGGTTGGTAAGCCTATCCATCATGGCTGTGATGCCGCCATGTTTCAATGACTCTGTTATAACTTCCCATCCATACTGAATAAGTTTTGCAGCATACCCTTTGTCGATTCCTTTTTCAACCATTTTGTTGAAGCAAAGAATAGAACCGGTCTGTAACAATCCGCAAAGAATTGTCTGCTCACCCATCAGATCAGATTTTACTTCTGCTACGAAAGAAGATTTTAATACTCCCGCTCTGTCTCCGCCTGTTGCTACGCAATAAGCTTTTGCATAATCCCATCCTTTTCCTTCAGGATCGTTTTCAGGGTGAACGGCAATAAGCGTAGGTACGCCGAATCCTCTTTTATATTCTTCTCTTACTTCTGATCCAGGTGATTTTGGAGCCACCATGATCACTGTAATATCTTTTCTGATCTGCATTCCTTCTTCTACAATATTAAATCCATGTGAGTAAGAAAGCGTAGCTCCTTTTTTCATCAATGGCATTACTGCATTGATAACAGATGTATGTTGTTTGTCAGGTGTAAGGTTAATTACCAGGTCTGCTGATGGAATTAATTCTTCGTAGGTTCCTACTTTGAAACCATTTTCAGAAGCATTTTTCCATGATTGTCTTTTCTGCTCTATGGCATCTTTTCTTAAGGCATAAGATATATCAAGTCCTGAATCTCTCATGTTTAAACCCTGGTTTAAACCCTGGGCACCGCAACCTACGATCACGATTTTTTTACCTTTTAATACTTTAACGCCATCTGCAAATTCACTGCTGTCCATGAATTCACATACCCCGAGTTGATTTAACTTTTCACGAAGCGGAAGTGTATTGAAATAATTTGCCATTGATTTATAAGCTTTAAATTCTAATTATTTATTTGAAATTGATAATAGACAGTACAAATATCGGGAATTTTTCAGAATTCTTTGAAAGCTATCCCAATCTCCAGGAGTTCAACAATTATAGTTTTGTTACGGTAAGAATATCGTGAATTCTAAGCATGTTTTTGTATACTCTTTCTACATCGCTGGCATCCACTTCAAACTCTACTGTGCAAGTTGCCGTTTTTGTGTCTTTTTGCTGGTAATGTAAACTCATTACTGATATTCCTCTTTTCCTGATTGGCAATAATATTCTGTCAATGGTTTCAGGTGTATGGCTACATTCAATTTGCCAGCGGGTTTTCTCCTTGGTGATCATCAATTTTTTGCGATTGCTTTTCCCTTCAAAATTATAGAAATTCTCTATTCTTCAGAGAAGACAAATATAAGTAAAATTCAAGTTAAGTATACATTTTTTCCAAAAAAGACATAAATATTGGCTCAAAAATGCAAAATAAAATAGATTTTTGATGTAATTTGCTATCTCAAAAAATGAATGAATTTGTTCGAGCTTAATAAAATTTTAAGGGATAATATTAAATCTGTAAAACCTTATTCTTCCGCAAGAGATGAATATAAGGGCCAGGAAGGTATTTTTCTGGATGCAAATGAAAATCCATATGGCTCGGTAACCCAGGAAGGATATAACCGCTATCCCGATCCTCTGCAAAGAGAATTAAAAGAAAAGATAGCCGCTCTGAAGAGAGTAAAACAGCAACAGGTATTTTTAGGAAATGGAAGCGACGAGCCTATTGATCTGCTGGTGAGAATGGTTTGCAGACCCGGAACGGATAATATTTTAATATTGCCGCCAACTTATGGCATGTATGAGGTAAGCGCAGGCATCAATGACGTCAAAGTAAAGGAAGCGCCGCTTACTCCTGATTTTGAAATTGATAAGGTTCGTGTTTTTCAAAATATTGATCAGAATACAAAGATTATATTCATCTGTTCTCCCAATAATCCAACCGGTAATTGTGTTTCACAAATTGCTATAAAAGAAATTCTGGAAAAATTCGATGGGCTGGTAGTGGTCGATGAAGCATATATAGATTTTGCAGTGGATAAGAGTATGCTTCCTTATTTAAATGAGTATAAAAACCTGGTGGTATTGCAGACTTTTTCAAAAGCCTGGGGAATGGCAGCATTGAGATTAGGAATGGCTTTTGCCTCTGAAGAAATTATAAAAGTATTTAATAAGATCAAGCCTCCTTACAACATCAATGCAGTTACGCAGAGACTGGTCTTTGACAGCATTGACAATATTCTTAAAAAAGAAAAAATGGTGATGGAGATTCTTGATCAGAAAGAATATGTGAGCGCCGAGCTTGGCAAACTTAGTAAAGTTGTAAAGAAAGTTTATCCATCCGATGCTAATTTTCTCTTAGTGAAGACAATTGACGCTAAAAATATATATAAGTATCTGGTTGACAAAAAAATCATTACACGCGACAGATCCAGTGTGCTGTTGTGTGAAGGATGTTTAAGAATCAGCGTCGGAAAAGAAGAAGAAAACAAAAAGCTTATTGAGGCTTTGAATAATTATAAATAAAATGAAAAGGAAAATTCTCTTCATTGACCGTGATGGAACAATCATAGTGGAGCCTACCACTGATAAACAGGTAGATTCCCTCGAGAAGCTCGAGTTTATTCCTGGTGCAATTACTGCTTTGGCAAAAATTGCAAAAGAGATGGATTATCTGTTAATAATGGTTACTAACCAGGACGGGCTGGGTACGGATTCATTTCCGGAAAATACTTTCTGGCCTGCTCAGAATAAAATGCTGAAGACTTTGGAAGGAGAGGGAGTGAAGTTTGATGCTATTTATATTGACAAATCTTTTGACTATGAAAATCTTCCTACCCGAAAACCAAGGACAGGTATGCTGCAAGATTATATGACAGGAAAATATGACCTGGATAATTCATTTGTGATAGGAGATCGGGTGACAGATATACAATTGGCAAATAATCTTGGTTGCGGTAGCATATATATCAGTAACCAGATTCATGAAGAAGCAGATCTGAGTACTCTGGACTGGCATGAGATTTATAAATTTCTTTCTTCATGTCAAAGACGTACTGCCGCGGTGAGCAGAAAAACCAAAGAAACAAATATTTCCATCGAACTTAACCTGGATGGAGAAGGTAAAACCCAAATAAGTACAGGACTGGGTTTTTTTGATCACATGCTTGATCAATTGGGAAAACATTCCGGAGCCGATCTGAAAATAAATGTTAAAGGAGATCTTCATATTGATGAACATCATACCATTGAAGACACTGCTCTTGCCTTAGGAGAGGCATATCTACAGGCGCTTGGAGATAAAAAGGGAATTGAAAGATATGGGTTCCTGTTACCCATGGATGATTCATTGGCTCAGGTTGCTATTGACTTTTCAGGAAGAAGCTGGCTGGTGTGGGAAGTAGAATTTAAAAGAGAAAAAATAGGGGAGATGCCGACAGAAATGTTTTACCATTTTTTCAAATCTTTTTCCGACACTGCAAAATGCAATCTTAATATTAAAGTAGAAGGCGATAATGAGCATCATAAAATCGAAGCCATATTTAAAGCCTTTGCCAAGTCGATAAAAATGGCAGTGAAGAAAGATAAGAATAGCTCTGTTATTCCAAGTACTAAAGGAGTTTTATAAAATTATGAATGTTGAATTATGAATGATGAATAAGGCTTTAATTCATAATTCAACATTTAACATTCAGCATTCATAAAGTGAAAGTAGCTATAATAAAGTATAATGCAGGTAACACGCAATCGGTGATCTATGCGCTGAACAGGTTAGGGGCGGAGCCAATCGTTACTGACAATCCCGAAGAAATTAAATCTGCAGATAAGGTAATATTTCCCGGAGTGGGTGAAGCAAGCACGGCAATGACTTATTTAAAAAGCCGTAAACTAGACATCTTAATTCCACAATTGCAGCAGCCGGTATTAGGTATATGTCTCGGTTTGCAATTGATGTGCAGATACTCAGAAGAGAATAATACTTCCTGTTTAAATATCTTTCCTATAGAAGTAAAAAAATTTCCTGCAGGTGATAAAGTACCTCAGATGGGTTGGAATTCCATACATAGTCTGAAAGGGAATCTGTATAAAGGCATCAGGGAAAATTCTTTTGTATATTTTGTACATAGTTATTATGCCGAAATAAGTGAATATACTGCAGCAGTTACAGATTATATTCTGCCCTATAGTTCTTCTATTCAAAAGAAAAATTTTTATGCGGTGCAATTCCACGCTGAAAAAAGCAGTGAGGTCGGTTCTTTGATTCTGAAAAACTTCATCGGGCTGTAATATTCTAAAGTCTAATGTCTAACATCTAAACTCTGATCATGATTGAAATTATTCCGGCGATAGATTTGATTGATGGAAAATGCGTTCGTTTAGTACAGGGAGATTTTTCACAAAAAACCCATTACAGTGATAATCCCCTGAATGTGGCTAAAGAGTTTGAAGCCGCAGGAATTAAAAGACTTCATGTAGTGGATCTTGATGGCGCCAGACAAAAAAAAATAGTAAATCATAAAGTGCTGGAGCTTATTGCAAGCAATACAAAGCTTCACATTGACTTTGGTGGGGGATTGCAAAGTGATAAAGATGTTGAAATTGCTTTTAACTCAGGAGCCAGGCAAATTACCGGTGGAAGCATTGCCATAAAAAATCCGGACTTATTTGAAAGTTGGATTAAAAAGTTTGGCCCGGAAAAAATCATACTTGGTGCCGATACCAAAAATGCAATGATAGCAGTGAGCGGCTGGCAGGAGGTAACCGAAGTTCCCGTGCATGATTTTGTAGAGGGCTATAAAAGAAAAGGAATCAAATATGTGTTCAGTACCGATATTTCAAAGGATGGATTGCTTCAGGGGCCTTCTTTCGAATTATATGATGGTTTGAAAACCCGGTTTCCTGACTTGAAAATAATTGCCAGCGGAGGAATTTCTTCTGTAGCAGAAATAGATAAGCTTAATGAGATGGGAATATATGCGGTGATTGTGGGGAAGGCGTATTATGAGGGGAGAATAAAGCTTTCTGAGTTAAAAGAATTTTTATAACAAATAAAGTTGACAATTGACAGTTAACGGTTGACAAAAGAGAAAATCTTCTGTGGACTGTGGACTGTGGACTGTGGACTGTGGACTATCAACTATGTTAACAAAACGAATCATACCTTGTCTGGATGTAAAAGACGGAAAGACCGTTAAAGGAGTAAACTTTGAAAACCTGCGTGATGCCGGCGACCCTGTAGAGTTGGGAGCTTTGTATGCCCAGCAGGGTGCGGATGAATTGGTATTCCTGGATATTACCGCAACGCTGGAGAAAAGAAAAACTTTAGTTGAGCTCGTGAAGAGAGTTGCAAGGAATGTGAATATTCCTTTTACGGTAGGAGGTGGGATTTCTTCCATTAAAGATGTTTCGGCTTTGCTCAATGCAGGCGCAGATAAGATTTCTATCAACTCCTCAGCAGTAAAGGAACCTTCTTTAGTTGACAGGCTGGCTCTTGAGTTTGGAAGTCAGTGTATAGTGGTGGCTATTGATACGAGACTATATGATGGCAAATCAAGAGTGCATACTCATGGAGGTAAAAAACCAACCTATATAGATACTTTTGAATGGGCGAGAGAAATAGAACAAAGAGGTGCAGGAGAAATTCTTCTAACCTCCATGGATCATGACGGTACCAAAGCCGGATTTGCCTGTGAAACTATCGCGAAAATTTCAGAACAAGCTTCCATACCTGTTATTGCTTCAGGTGGGGCGGGTAATATGGATCAC
>JAIERY010000167.1 GCA_019746425.1 Cytophagaceae bacterium | reverse complement strand
AGCCAACATTGCTCCGAAAGCTCCCAGGGAGACTACCAGCGCTTCAATTTTCCCCTGATCAATAATCTTTAGTGCGGCATCTTCCTGTTCAGGCATTGTTTTCAACTCTTTACCTACAAGTTCACTAAGCTCTCTTATGTTAGGCTTTAATAAATATATTCCCTCTTTAACCGCTTCTTTTAAAGCATCGCCTGATGTATCCAGTATGAGCCTGGCATTTTTCTTTTTAGCAATTTTTGCAATTGTTCTGTAAAAATCTGCAGGAACACCGGGAGGAGTGCTGCCGCTTACTACAAGATAATCTATTTGCTCTGCTTTCTGGTCAATCTCGCTCAGACAGTTTTTCCATTCTGTTTCTGTAAGTACAGATCCAGGCATGCCAAATCGAAATTGCCGGTTGGTGCTGGTCTCTACTGTAATAAAGTTTTCCCTGCTCCAGCTTTTACAAGGAATGGAATGAATGTTGATACCTTCTTTTGTAAGTAATTCCTGCAGCAGTTCTCCTGTAGGTCCCCCCTGAGGGAATACAGCAACAGATTCTCCTCCAAGTTTTTTAATCGCTCTTGATACATTAATTCCTCCTCCGCCTGGTTCATAGGTAGGAGGGGAACATCTTAATTTGTGTTCGGGTAAAACATGATCGATCGTGCAGCTTTTATCAACAGCAGGACTTAGGGTTAATGTATAAATAGTTTTCATTTCAAAAATTAATCATTTACTTCCAGTACCTCCAGAATGGAGGACAGTTCATCAAAAGATTTCAATCCGGGTTTGATTTCGTTGCCGCCTTTCAGCGCAATGCCTTTGGGTTTTATTTCATTGGTGATTTTTTCTAGACTGTCATTGGTAATTCCAAAGCCAATTAATATAGGATAAGAGACGGTCCAGTTTTCCAACATGTCTTCTATTCCAGAAATGGAATCGCATGTTTCACTTTCTATCAGATAATATGCAACATTATTTTTATAAGCCTTAAAAATCTTTTCAAGTTCTACTGAAGTATGCTCTTCAAAAATCAGTTTGAGTATGACAGGTTTTTTTAGTGAATGAAGCAAATTATTTGGAATGGCATGATTGATCTGTATATAGTCAAGATTTAACTGCTCTGCCAGGTAATTAATATTATCAATGTTTTCCCCAGTAAATTCCCCCACGACTTTAATGCCTGATATCCATACTGCTATCTCTCTCAGCTTTGAAAGCTCAATGAACTTAGGATGATTTTCATCTAATGAAAAACCTATCATTTCTACCCCCATTCCTGCACAATACCGGGCATCGCTCAGGTTATTGACTTCACTCACTTTTACCAGGGTTCTCAGGCTCATATATGTATTATTTCGTTCAAAAGTTATAGAACAAAGTAAGTATTAATAATGTTAAAATTGAACATTTTTGAGCCCTTATTTTACCTATTTTTGGATTGTCAGATAAATTATTTATTTACAAGTCCCTAAATACTTAATCAAGTGATAGCAGCAGACAGTAACACAATGAAATTCCTTTCTATCCAGAAGCTCGTTGAGAAATATACCTTTGAGCAATTGCAGGAAGCAGAGTATGATATCATTCAGGAAAGAAAGATGAAAATCGAAGTGGAAGGTAAAGACCAGGCGGCTAAACTAACAGATGTAATAGCGGCGGTTTGGATCCTGGAAGAGATGAAAAGCCGTAATTTGGACTTCAGCGAGGCATTTTTTGCCTATAGCCAGAAAGTAAGAGTTTATTAGAAATTGCACCTTTTCGGAATTTTATTTCAAATTCTCCTCACAAAATTCCAATAAATTATTGAATTTTAATTTTTCATTTTGGGTTACTCTTGCGGATTAATCCGGATTTACTTTAAAAATCTCCCTGATGAGCACAAAAGGCCGTGTTTTAGTAGCTATGAGTGGCGGAATAGATAGTTCCGTTGCTTCTGTATTGCTTCATGAGCAAGGCTATGAGGTAATTGGGATGACTATGAAAACATGGGACTATGCCTCTGCAGGCGGAAGCAAAAAAGAAACCGGCTGCTGTAGCCTTGATTCCATCAACGATGCAAGGAATATCGCGGTGAACCTGGGCTTCCCTCATTATATCCTTGATATACGCGAAGAATTCGGCGACTATGTGATTAATCATTTTACCGATGAATACCTTTCGGGAAGAACACCAAATCCGTGTGTGCTTTGTAATACCCACATCAAATGGGATGCATTGTTAAGGAGGGCCGATAAACTTGGCTGTGATTTTATTGCTACCGGTCATTATGCGAATATCAGGGAAGAAAATGGCCGTCATGTGATCTCCAAAGGACTTGATGAGAATAAAGATCAGTCATATGCTTTGTGGGGGATATCCCAGGAAAGTTTAAGCCGTACCATTTTCCCGCTGGGGCATATGAAAAAAACGGAGATTAAAGACTTTGCAAGAGAAAGGGGTTTTGTCGATCTGGTAAATAAATCTGAGTCGTACGAGATCTGTTTTGTGCCCGATAATGATTATCGCGGCTTTTTAAAAAGAAGGGTAAACGGTCTGGAAGAAGAAGTTAAAGGTGGTGAATTTATTCTGGAAGATGGCACTGTGGTAGGGCAGCATGAAGGCTATCCATTTTATACTATCGGGCAGAGAAAGGGATTAGGTATTACTTTAGGATACCCTGTGTATGTATCAGAAATTCAGAAAGATAAGAACAGGGTGGTTTTGGCAACGCTGGATAGATTAGCCCGGAATGGAATGTGGGTTCATAAATTAAATATGGTAAAATATGCAGATCTTTTAAACCAGAGAAAAGAAACTGTGACCAAAGTGCGTTATAATGATGACGGAACCCCTGCGACCATTCAGCAGATAGGAGATGGAATGAAGGTAATGTTTCACGAAGGGGTACTTGCCATCGCACCCGGTCAAGCTGCTGTTTTTTACGAAGGAAATGATGTAATTGGCGGTGGATGGATTGCTTCAAGCTTTAGACAAGAAGATGAATAAATATTTTTTTCTGCTCGCATCAATTATTTTTTTCTCCGCTTTATCCTGCAAAGATAAAGAAGAGATCGATTTGGGATTTGACTATTACCCAATAGAAACAGGCGATTATAAAATCTATAACGTGCTCAAAATTACTTACGAAGCCAATGATACCATTATTGAAAATTACCAGATCAAAGAATGGGTATCAGAAATATTTACTATTAATGGAGAAGAACGTTACAAGATGGAGAGGTATAAAAGATTGTCTGATACTCTTTCCTGGCCTGCGACTCCAGATTCAGTCTGGAGCGCTTCTGTAAACTCTTCACGTATTATTAAAGTGGAAAATAATGTACGCTTGGTTAAACTGGTATTTCCTGTGGAAAGCGGTAAGACCTGGGATGGTAATTCTGAAAATGATAGAGGGGAAGAAGTTTATACCTATAAGGATGTAAATAAACCTTATACTCTTTCTTCACAGACCTATGATAAAACGGCTACTGTCATACAAAATAAGGACACTACTTTTATTAATAAAGATTACAGATGGGAAATTTATGCTAAAGGTGTCGGAATGATTTACAGGCTGAAGGAAGTTTATGAATTTAAACAAACCGGACCTCCTGGTAAAATAGAAAGCGGAATAAAATATTATGAAAGCTTAAGCTCGTATGGCAAGTAATAGAATGAAGAATATTTTATTATTCCTTATTTTAGTAATTTTTTTTCACCTGTCCTCTTCAGCTCAAACCAACAAATATTTTATCCACTTTACAGACAAAAATAATTCTCCGTATTCCATATCCAATCCTATACAGTACCTCTCTCCGCGAGCGCTTTCTAAAAGAGTAAAATACAACATACCTGTTACAGTTCAGGATCTGCCGGTAAACCCTTCATATCTCGATTCGTTGACATCAAAAGGTGCGCAGGTGGTCTTTGCTTCACGCTGGTTCAATGCTGCGTTAATTGATGCTACAGCTTCGCAGTTAAGCGCCATCACTGCTTTGCCATTCGTACAGGGAAGCACTAAGGCTAACCGCACCACAGGTATTCATAAGGAAGTATCTCATCCTGCTTTCGGTCTTCAGAAAACATCTGTCTTAAGCCTTGATTATGGCCCTTCTCTGAATCAGGTTTCGATGATCGGAGGAGATGACATGCATAATGATGGATACAATGGCGAAGGTGTTTTGATAGCTTTACTCGACGCTGGATTTTTAAATGCCAATACATTAAGCATTTTTGATAGCCTGTTTTTGAATAACAGCATAATTGCGACTTATGATTTTGTGGACGAAGAAACAGATGTATATGACGATGATGCTCATGGTATGCAGGTGCTTTCGGTTATGGGGGCTTATGAAAGCGGTTCATTGATAGGTCTGTCATGGAAAGCAAAATATATTTTATTAAGAACAGAAAATGACGCTTCTGAAACACTCACTGAGGAAATGAACTGGCTGAGAGGCGCAGAATATGCCGACAGTGCAGGAGCGGATATTATTAACTCTTCACTGGGCTATAATACTTTTGATGATGCATCGATGGATCATTCTTATGCAGATATGGATGGAAATACAACCATTATTACCCGTGCAGCGGACATTGCTGCTTCCAAGGGAATATTGGTTGTAAATAGCGCAGGGAATGAAGGGAACAATTCGTGGAAGCAGATACTGGCACCAGCTGATGGTGATTCAGTACTTGCTGTCGGAGCGGTAACTTCTTTGGGGAATTATGCCTCGTTCAGTTCCAGGGGGCCTTC
The DNA here is from genome assembly GCA_019746425.1 of Cytophagaceae bacterium. Classification (GTDB taxonomy): domain Bacteria; phylum Bacteroidota; class Bacteroidia; order Cytophagales; family Cytophagaceae; genus JAIERY01. The sequence goes on along the minus strand of JAIERY010000167.1, from coordinate 10,024 downwards.
CTATGATGGAAGAATAAAACCTGATGTAGTAGCACAGGGTAATTCAGTTGTACTTGCTTCCACGGCCGGCGGAACCTTTTTTGGAAGCGGTACTTCTTTTTCAGCCCCCATGATATCCGGACTCGCGGCAGGAATATGGCAGGCTTTTCCTTACCTGACCAATATGGAATTGCTGTATTATATTCAACGATCCGGTTCACAATATGCGCATCCGGATTATAAATTAGGTTATGGTATTCCGAATTATCTTCGTGTGAAAGATCTTGTTGGAAGGAATGCGCTGGATGAGTTTTCCTTTTTTCCTAATCCTTTGGAAAATGAAAGCCTGGTAGTGAATCTTCCCAGAAAAGAAATAAATAGAGAATTGAAGGTTAATTTTTATGATATCACCGGCAGAAGACTTGCAGAAGAAATTATTTCTTCGGCTGGAGTGCGCAATGAGTTATCTACAAATATTGCAGGATGGGCAAGAGGTGTCTATATAGTGCATATGGTATCTTCGGATGCAAAGTATATTATTAAGATTATAAAACAATAAAGTTAAATGAAGCGGCTTTTATTTCTTCCCTTATGTCTTTTTTTGATTCAATGTGCTGAAACAGAAAAAGGGAATAAAGAGGATTTTGCACAGGGAAAGTATGAAGCAGGAGAGCAAGCTATAGAAGAAAAAAAAGTAAAAGGAGATACCACAGCCTTAAGCCTGACAGAGCTTAAAAAATTTCTGCCCACCACGATTAGCGGATTTAAACCTGTTGGAGAATTAATAACCAAAGAAGAGAAAGAAACAGGGAATTCCTGGACATCTGTAGAGCAATTGTATGTAAATGGTAATAAAAGATTGAAAATAAATATTGTTGACTATAATGCAGCTTATGGATTGTATGCAGGAGCTAAAGCTGTATTCGATACAAGAGTTGATAATATAGAAGAGAAATCTGCTCCGGTGGCTCTGCGGGGCAATACCATACAGGGTTGGGAATCCATAAATTATCTTTCCAGCGAAGCTACGCTAATTGCAGCTTCTAAAGACAGATTTATTATTACACTGATGCTTACCAACCAGGAGGATTCAGATCAGTTAAAGGTTTTTTTTGAAAAGCTGCCTTTTTAAATCCGAAAAGATATTTATCCTTTATTAATAAATTTTATCTTTGTCATCATGAACCCAATAATTGCACCTTCAATACTGGCAGCGGATTTTGCCAACATTCAGAGAGATGTGGAAATGATCAATAAGAGCAGGGCAGACTGGGTTCACGTGGATATCATGGATGGAGTATTTGTGCCTAACATCTCGTTTGGTATTCCTGTTACTGAGGCGATCAACAAGCATTCTCAAAAGCCCCTGGATGTTCACCTTATGATCGTTAATCCTGAGAAATATATTGATGCTTTTAAAAAAACCGGCGCTTATGTTATATCCGTTCATGCAGAGGCATGCAATCACCTGCATCGTACGATACAGCAAATAAAAGATGCCGGATGTAAAGCCGGGGTGGCTATTAATCCTCATACTCCATTAAATGTATTAGAGAACGTAATAGCAGATACAGATCTTGTCTGCCTTATGTCGGTAAATCCGGGATTTGGCGGACAGAAGTTTATAGAGAAGACTTACGATAAGATCAAGCAGCTTAAGTCTATGATAGACACTTCGCGGTCAAAAGCAATTATAGAGATTGATGGAGGAGTGAATAGTGAAAATGCTCCAAAGCTTCTTGCGGCAGGGGCTAATGCATTGGTGGCAGGCAATTTTGTTTTCAGCTCAAAAGATCCTCTGGCAACAATCGCATCATTAAAGGATATCAAATAACAGGCTCCTCTATTCGTTTATCTGGGTAATGGCCATCAGACTGATATTTACACTTTTTCTGGTTTTATTTTTTTCTGCATCCTTCTCTCAGACTGCTGTAGTAAAAGGTAAAATTACCGATGAGGAAGGAAAGCCGGTAGATCAGGCGAGCGTTTTTTTAGAAGATCAGAAGACAGGAACATTTTCAGATTCATCCGGTAATTTCAGCATCGCCGTCCCTTCCGGGAAAGAAGTCATCCTCACCATCACTTATTTTGGAATGCACACTCAAAAGCTTAAGCTAAATTTAAGCCCGGGACAGGTTTATATTGCCGATACAAAGATGATTATGGAAGTGAAGGAGTTTGAGACGATAGATGTGAGAATAAAAAAAACTCAAACGCCTGAGCAGCGAAAGGAAGTGAGCTCTGTCAAAATTGATCCCAAGCTTCCTAAATATCTTCCTTCAGCTTTCAGTGATTTTAATAAAATTCTTGCGACGCTTCCTGGGGTTTCTTCCAATTCAGAATTAACTTCTCAATACAATGTTCGGGGAGGAAATTTTGATGAGAACCTTGTCTATGTAAATGATATAGAAATTTACAGACCTTTTTTAGTAAGAGCCGGTCAGCAGGAAGGTTTAAGTTTTATCAATCCGGATCTTGTTTCTGATATAGAATTTTCTTCAGGCGGGTGGCAGCCACGTTACGGAGATAAATTATCTTCCGTGCTCGCTGTGAAATATAAAGTACCCAATAGATTCAGGGCTTCTGCTTCCCTAGGCCTGCTTGGCGGCAGGGCCCACTTTGAAAATACTACTAAAAACAGGAGGGTATCTTATGTGATAGGAGCGAGGCAAAAAAGTTCTCAGTACTTATTAAATACCTTACAAACTAAAGGAGAATACAAACCACGTTTTTTTGATCTACAGTCTTATATCAATTTTGATCTTACCAAAAGAAGAGACTCCAATGATTTTCAGAAGAGAACAACCCTTGGAGTTTTAGCATCCTATTCGAGAAATAAATATTTCATTATTCCCACTACCAGGGAAACCAACTTCGGCACTTTTGATGAGGTTATTAAACTCACTGTAGCCTTTGAGGGGCAGGAACTGCTGGAATATGAAACTTATCAGACAGGTTTAAAATTTTCTCATCAGTTCAATGACAAAGTAAAAACAGACTGGATAGTTTCTGGAATGCATACTTCTGAACGGGAGTATGGTGATGTAGAAGGCGCCTACAAACTTTGTGACGTTGGTACAGATCCAAACTCCAGTCAGTTCAACCAATGCATCTTTACAAGAGGCTTCGGAAGTTTATTCGATCATAAGAGAAATAAGCTCGTCGCTTCTATATTTAATTTTACGCATAAAGGATATTATAATCACAATGATAACAATCAGTTTCAGTGGGGAATAAGTCAGAGCTATGAGACTATAGACGATGAATTATCCGAGTATTCTTTTCTGGATTCTCTCGGATATGTAACCATAACCCAGTATTTAAATACTTCTCTTAATCTTAATTCTTATAGAACACAGGGATACCTGCAGCATTCATGGGATATAGATTCTATGCATAGCGTCACCTACGGATTCAGGTTAAATTATTGGTCAGTAAATGAACAGCTTTTATTTAGCCCAAGGGTTCAGTACGCCTGGCAGCCACAGTGGAAAGATGATGTATTGTTTAAAGCCGCTATCGGAGTTTATCAGCAGTCTCCGTTTTACAGAGAGCTGAGAGACCAGCAGGGGGTATTAAATAAAAATATCAAAGCACAGACTTCTGTTCATGCTATTATAGGCGGTGACTGGAATTTTAAAGCATGGGATCGCGATTTTAAATTCACTGCAGAGGTATATGGAAAATATTTGTACAATGTTATTCCTTATGATGTAGATAACGTAAGGCTGCGATATTATGCGCACAATAATGCTAAAGCCTATGTAGCAGGAGTTGATTTCCGCATCAATGGAGAATTTATCAATGATGCCGAATCATGGTTCAGTCTTGGTATTCTTACTGCGCAGGAAGATGTGGAAGGAGATGGAAGAGGATACATCAGAAGACCTACTGATCAAAGGGTGACAACTTCCATTTTTTTTCAGGATTATATTCCCAACAATCCTTCGCTCAGAGCATATGTAAATCTTGTATTCGGTACTGGTTTGCCTTTCGGTCCGCCAAATTCGGTGGAGAACAGGGCTGTATTTTCCAGTCCGATGTACAGGAGACTAGATATAGGCTTTTCGAAAGTACTGGTGTTTTCAGATAAAGAAGAAGCACGGACTTCATTCTTTGAAAACCTTACCATCAGCGCTGAGGTATTGAATATTCTCGGCGTGAATAATACTATTTCCTACTTATGGATTACTGATGTCAATAGTAATCAGTATGCCATTCCCAATACGCTATCGCAGCGCTTTATTAATTTAAGGATTATAGCTTCTTATTAATTATAATATTTTGTCATTTCGACCATAGGGAAAAATCCTGGAAAGAAAAAACATACCAGGATCTCTCGCATTCGCTTTAGATGACAATAGTCTTGAGTCGCCATATATTTCCATTTAATAAATATATTTTATAAGTTTGCCCTTGTATTGGTGACTGAACTCTTCACAGAGTAAAGTCTTAAAAGGGAATCCCGTGAGAAACGGGAGCTGTCCCCGCAACTGTAAGCTTCATTTTATTTGCATCATCCATGCCACTTTCCGGCAGCTGACGGATGGGAAGGCGATGCAAGGAAGCAAGCCAGGAGACCTGCCAGACAATTTATTTGAATCTGAGCTTTCGGGTGAAAGGCATAGAATTTATGACAATCACTGTCATCCATTCTCTCTTTTATTCAGGCTCATAGTTAATTATTATTTAAAAATTAAAACTATGAGAATCTTAAAAAACCTATTATTTCCTGTTGTAAGGATAAAAAAATTCTACTTTTTATTTTTTACCATTTTTATTTTTCAGTCTCTTTCTGCTCAGCAGGATTCCCTTTATCAGGATTCTGTAAAAGTATTTGACCCGATCATCATTTCGGTGACAAGAACAGAAAAGACACTTTCTTCCAGTCCGAGAAGTACCTCTGTGATTACCAGAGAGCAGATTGAAAATTCAGCATACACCAATGTCGCTGAATTGCTCAACAACGAAGAAGGAATCTATGTGGTGGGCGCCGGACAGAATCCTGGAAACACGCAAAGCATTTTTACCAGAGGCTCTAACAGTAATCACACATTGATCATGATTGATGGAGTAAGGGTAACGGATCCTTCCAGTGTGAACACAGCCTCAGAGTTATCGGAGCTTCCTTTAACTTCTATTGAAAGAATAGAAATTGTGCGTGGCTCGCACAGCTCTGTTTACGGAACTTCTGCCATTGGTGGGGTGATTAATATCATTACCAAAAAGAATATTTCTCAAGGATTTCATGGATATACAGAAGTAAAAGGAGGGACTCTGGGGAAAGGTACATCATTGTTCCAGGAAAATGTTTTTCTCGGACTGGGTACAGCCAAAGGATTTTATCTGAATGGAAATATCATTAATCTTAATGTAAAGGGAATTGATGCCACCGCAGATCTACCTGTGCCTGCAGGTACTTTTGATCCCCAGGATAAGGATGACTTTGATAAAACGGATCTGGCCCTGAAGGCTGGGTATAAGACTGAAAAATGGGATGTGTTTGGCTCCTATCGTATTACAAGACAACGCATGGATATAGACGATGCTGCCTTCGATGATGATGACAATGCATTTATCAGATTCAAAAGAGATCATTTAACCTATGGTGCTGCGTATAACTTCTCAAATCACTTTACCATTCAGTATTCTGGAGGGTATTCAAGTATGTGGAGACGGATTTTAAACGACTCATCGGTGAGTGATTTCTCAGGCAATTACGACAAAACCTTTTCTGAAAATACTAATAACGGAAGCCTGCTTGTAAATGATTTACTATTTAAGCTTGCCTATACAGGTTTTAATGCAAGCTTGGGTTTTGGAAATTATTATGAGACGATGAATTCTAAAAATTATTATTATTCGAATTTATTCGGTCCTCCTGCTTTTATCACAGAAACCAATCTGGATACATTAGATCTGTACTCTTCCATTAAGCACGTCTTTATGATAAGCGAATTAAATGGGACCCTTATCAATGAAAAATTTTCAGGAATATCATTGATGCTTGCCGGTCGTTATAATAACCATAATTTATTCGGTGATAATTTTACTTACTCTATTAATCCATCGTACAGGTTCAATGAAAAATCAATGCTGTATTTTTCTTATTCAACAGGATTTAATGCGCCTTCTTTATACCAGTTGTATAATACAGATTTCTTTGCAACCGGGAATAAAAAGCTAAAGCCGGAGACTTCAAAAACTTATGAGGTTGGCTATAAACAATATTCTGATAATGTAGATTTCCAGGTGAGCGCTTTTAACACAGATGTGAATGATCAGATACAATATGTAAGGCTTGAAGATAAAACCACTGCGCTTACCACCGGGAATACCTATATAAATATTTCTGAAATGAATACTTCCGGAATTGAGTTTAACGTGGAAGGGAGAGTCAGTAAAAAAATAGTTGTTTCTGGTAATCTGAGCGCGGTAAATGGTAAGCTGAAATATTCTTCGGCAAATATTGATACCACGCAGACAGGCCCTAACAACGATGTTTTTCTGAATGGACAAAAAATAACCAGCACCGAAGTGCTGACAATTGGCTTGAGCAGAAGACCGGCTTATATTGCCAACTTCTCGTTTAAATACAGGCCGGTTGAAAAGCTGAACTTCATTGTTACTTCCCGCTTTGTAAGTTCGAGATTAGATGCGTACTATGATCCCATTGTATTTACTACAGTCAATACAACGCTGGAAAACTATTCGTTGACTGATTTTCAGATAAATTATTTTTTCAATAAAAACCTTACCGCTACATTCAGAGTGGAAAATATTTTTGATAAACTGTATTATGAAATTGCAGGTTACAATACCCGCGGACGCAGTGCATATCTGAAATTGAGATTCAACTTTTAATGAACAAAGAAAAAGCAATCTTTTGCTGGAGCGGAGGTAAAGACTCCGCTCTTGCTTTATACAAAATACTGAATGAAACCCAGTATGATGTTATCGCTTTGCTTACTACCGTAAATAAAGAATTTCAGAGAGTTTCAATGCATGGGGTAAGGGAAATTTTGCTGGAAGAACAAGCCAGGCAGATTAATATCCCTTTGGAAAAAATCTATGTTGATACTAACTGTTCCAACAATACCTATGAAATGAAAATGGAAGAGGTGCTCTTACGATATAAAGCTTCGGGAGTTGCTAAAGTAATTTTCGGCGACATATTTCTGGAAGACCTGCGTCAATACAGGGAAAATAATCTGAAAAAGGTAAATATGGAAGCAGTATTTCCTTTGTGGAAAAGAAATACCAGAGAGTTGATTTTTGAATTTATTGATCTTGGATTTAAAACAGTTATCTGCTGTACCAACAATACCTATCTTCCGGATCATTTTGCCGGAAGAGTCATAGATAAGGCGCTCATTAATTCACTACCTTCTGAGGTTGATCCATGTGGAGAAAACGGAGAGTTTCATACTTTTACTTTTGGAGGACCTATCTTTAAAAAACCAGTCGCCATACAAATGGGAGAGAAGGTCCTGAAGACTTATGAAATTAAAACCATGAAGAATGGAAAAGAAATACCCGAACTGCAGGGATATTGGTTTGCAGATATTTTACCAGCCTGACAATTATTGTAAATATTTTTTCTCTTCAATTTCTTCCACCACCACTGCATCTTCATACAGTTCTTTCGGAGCTTGTTTTTTCTTTTTCGGAAGAAAGCCTGTAATACTTCTAACCAAAAGAGTAGTAATGCCTGCAACTACGGCAACGCCGATCACTATAGGAATTAATATGATAAATAAGAGAAGAATAAAAATAATCAGCCCTTTGGGAAATTTCCTGATATTATTGCTGTAATAGTAAACTTTCGCTTTCATGTCTTTATGTCTCTATGAAGAGACGTATAACCTGTGATTTTATTTCAAAATTAAGATATTTTTTGAGAATCTTAATCAGGAAAGCACTCTGAAAATCCCTGAAAATTGATTAGATTTGTCTCTGTATGAATAGGTTAAATATTTCAATATTCATTTTATTATTTCTTGCGCTGGTGTCTGTTTTGTCAGCACAGTCATTTAATGCTTTAGGGCTGAAACAGGGCGCAAAAATTCTGGCCGCAGCAGAAAGCTATGGAAATACTGAAAAGAACAGCCAGATACAAAGCTGGTCACCTGAAGCTATGCTCGATGAAGATAAAGAAAGAGGCTGGTGTTCTGCCAGCTCGACTACTTTCCCAATGGCTTTTGTATTTGAGCTTCTCGAAGAATATACCTTGGAAAAAATTATTTTTGACAACAACTGCCAGACAGAATATCCGGGAATTTGTGCCAAGGAGGTTCGTATAGAAACTTCAGCTCTTACTGCTGCTACTGGATACAAGGAAATTGGAGTAGTAAAGCTTGATGAATACAGCCGCAAGGCTTACCCTTTAAAGGGAATCAAAGCAAGATGGATCAGGATTACCATTCTTTCCAATTATGGAAATGAATCTTATACCGAATTAATGGAACTGGAAGCCTGGGGTGTTCCTTCTGCTGCCATCTCTAAGCCTAATCTTACCGGCACATGGAAGACCACTTTTGGTAATATGTCTTTCAAGAAGAATAAAAATGACTATTTATATGCCTGCTATGAATACAATGGAGGTGAAATACACTCTGTAGTAGTGGAAGGAAAAACAGTTAATTTCCGTTGGGAAGAAAAAACGACCAATACCCGCGGCTGGGGTTCAGTGGTATCGAATAAAGATGGAACAAAACTATCAGGAGTCTGGGGATATAACAACGATCATTCCAGTATAGCGATATGGGAATTTGAAAAACAAAACAATACACCAGGCAACTGTCCCAATGATGACCTGATGGCTCTTAAGACCAACGAACCTGTAAACGGGAAGAAAAATTACCTTACTGCAGAGGATGAGATTCCTGTAAAAGAAGAAAAGAAACAGCCAGAGCCTAAGCTGGCTGTAGTAGAAAGCAAAGGAGACAAACCTGTTGAAACCAAGGTAGAAAATAAAACCAATTCCAACGATGTTGTGGATTTTGATCCGGCCACTGCAGGAAAAAATTTCCTTTTTATTATTGCCATTAACGATTACAAATACTGGAACAAACTTACGAATGCCAAGAAAGATGCTCAGGATGTAAAAGAGGTATTGACCAGCCGTTACAAGTTTGAAAAAGAAAATGTCTTTGAGATCTACGATGACCAGGCTACGGCGGCAAATATTTTTGCAAAGATCACAGAAATGAAAAAGCATGTTGAGCCGAATGATAATTTACTCTTTTATTATTCCGGACATGGATATTATAATGTAGATATTGAAGAAGGTTTCTGGATCCCTGTAGATGCAAAGAAAGGTGCCGAGACAGAGTACGTTCCCAATTCCACTCTACTGAAATATATTAAATCTATTCCTGCCAAACATATTTTCCTGGTAGCCGATGCCTGCTTCAGTGGCTCTTTATTATCGCAGACCAGCAGAGGTTATGTAGAGAATGTCGAACAATATAAGTCACGCTGGGCGCTTACTTCGGGAAGACTGGAGATTGTATCCGACGGCGATGCAGGAGTGAACAGTCCTTTTGCTTCTTACTTTATTAAATTCCTGAGGGAAAATAAAAAATCCAAAGTGCCTGTTACCGAACTGATCCAGTATGTAAAGGTTGCAGTGTCCAATAACTCTGAACAAACGCCCATGGGCAATCCTCTGAAAAATGTGGGTGATGAAGGAGGGGAGTTTGTTTTTTATCTGAAAGAGTAAAGATGTTGGTATAAACTTTGCGAGGTTAATGTATTATGAAAAGAGTCCTTCTTGTTTTCTTTTTTATTTCAGCCTTTTCCTTTGAGGGAATGTGTGACACTATTGATGTCTGGCATGTTCTTTATAATGGAAAAACTCTTAAAGAATTAAATCTCTATCATCAGGGATATGAGATAAGGTTGAAAGCATCCGAAATAAAAAAAGGTGATTCCATTACGATCAAATACTCCAGGGATACTCCGTGCTCTGACTGCAGCACCAATTTGCTGATCAGGGATGATAATAGTGTACAGTTAGCGCTGATTCATGGGAAAGGTACCT
>JAIERY010000324.1 GCA_019746425.1 Cytophagaceae bacterium | reverse complement strand
CTCCATACGTCCTGTACAGTCACTATCACGTCGACAGTGTCTTTGCCGACAGAATCCTTCACCGTTATTCTTGCATTGTAGATATAATTATTTTCCCTGATCAGACGCTCACTCTCTGAAAGTTTCAGCGAGTTTACTGTTTCTCCTTCCTTGAATAAAAGTTTATTCCTGATGAGCCATCGATGGCTTTTGATATGAATGACGTTACCTGATTTTTCGATGAATCCCTTTGGCTTTTTTTCAGGACGAGTCAGCGAATACCCAAATACATCCAGCACCCGTATGTCAATATTCCTGATGACTTTTCCTTCGTAGCGCTCATACAGTTTGTCACTTTGCTGGGTAACAGGTTTGGTATTGACCGAAGGCGGGGGATCATCGAAGACGACAATGGCGCTGAGTATGCGGGAAAAGAAATTATCCTTTTCGCTGAACTCTTTTATATTCTGAAGCAGCTTTTCATTGCGGGTAAAAATAGTATCCTGTATGATCACCACCGTATCTCTAACGGTGACCACAGAATCTTCCGCCATCAGCACCCAATATCCCACCGAAGGAATAGAATCAACTATAAAATATAAACTGTCATTTTCCTTGATCCACACTTCCTTTCTGAATACAACAGTATCCCCGCATTGATTGATGACCGTATCTTTGAAGGAGATCAGTTTGCCCTTCATCACAATGGAGTCTTTTTTGATAGGTGAAGGTACCTGGATAAAAACGGAATCCCCGCTGGTCTGCCCGCTTGCATTTCCATGAAAAATCACGAAGACCAGGCTTATTAAGAGTACAGCAACTATATCATTCTTCAAAAAAATCATGAATATTCAAGAAGGTATGCCTGTTTAACGATAAAAATGGATCAGGCTATAAATTTTTAACCGGTTCTATTCTCATTATGTTTCAGTTATCCGTGTTAAAAAACTTAATTTTTTCCTAAATAAGGCTGTTTGATAACAGGTATAAAAATTTTAAGAAAGATAAGGGTATTGAATTATATCACTTTTGTAAAACCGCCTTTAATTTATTGCTAAAAAGTCTCAAAGTGTCGCAATAGCTCAAAAACATACATAAAATATGATCATGAACCTCACAATAAAGGAAAATGATAAAATGTATCAGGTATTTTTTCAGGCTCCCTGGAAATGCGAAAAAATATGATAAAAAAAATAATTACCCTCAATAGACCCGAATCTATCCTCTACTTAAATCTTAAATTTTTTCAAAATAAATTATGTTTAAACACAAATTGCGGATTTTAAAATAAATGAAATACAATTTTAATATTAAAATATTTTTATAAGTTTATACCTGGTTTACATTTTATATCATGAAAAAAATAGAAGCGATCATCCGCACTTCACATTTCATTCCTGTGAAAGAAGCACTACACCAGTGCGGCATCGACTTTTTTACTTTTGAAGATGTGAAAGGTGTCGGAAATCAGAAGACCGAAAAAACTGTTTACAGGGGCCAGGAATATGATCTTGGTTCTATTGCCAGGACAAAGCTTACCATTGTAGCTACCGAAGAAAAGGTAGAAGAGATCATCAACTCGATACTTACAAGCGCCAGAACAGGAGAAATCGGAGATGGGAAAATTTTTATCTCCAATATCGATGAAGTGATCAGAATAAGATCGGGAGAAAGAAACGCCTCCGCGCTGTAAGGATAACATCCATAAAATTTTCAATTAATGTCAGCATTTATATTGGAGAATATTTTTCTCACAGAAATTACAACCGATACCCTATCCGCCATCACTGCCGCAACAGACAGCCTCAGCGTACTTCAGCAGGATCTAAGACAGGCAATTTCCGAATCAAAAAATTTATCTGTGAATTTATGGATACTTCTTTCCGCGATTCTTGTATTCATGATGAACCTGGGCTTCGGTTGCATTGAGACCGGGCTCATCCGCTCTAAAAATGCTACCAATGTGCTCTTTAAAAGTATCATCATACCTGTCATTGCCATCATTACTTTTTCATTGTGGGGTTTTAACATCATGTTTCCCGGAGCAGAATTTCAGGGTGGTTTTGCAGGCTTCGGAGGTTTAGGATTAAATAAATCATCCGGTCAATATAATTACTACACATTTTTTCTATTCCAGATTTTAATAGCATGCGTCTCCACCTGCATCATTGCAGGAGCAGTCGCAGAACGGATTAAATTTTCTTCTTTTATTATTTTCAGTTTCTTTTTCCTCGGAATCATTTATCCTCTGACGGGAATGTGGCACTGGGGAGGCGGATGGCTGAACACTGCTCTCCCTGTAAAATTTCATGATTTCGGCGGAGCAACTATGGTGCATGCCGCAGGCGGATGGGCGGCGCTCGTTGGAGCTGCCATGCTGGGACCACGTATAGGAAAATACATAGGCGGAAAGATCATGCCTATTCCCGGACATAATATGGCTCTCGCTACCGTAGGAATATTTATGATCTGGATCGGATGGTTCGGATTCATAGGAGGCACTGCATTTTTTTCTGATCCTGACAGGGTGCCTTATGTTATTTTAATCACCTGCATCTCTGCGGCAGCAGGTTGTTTCGGCGCTTTTATTTCTTCTTACCTTATTTATAAAGTGCATGACATCACGATGTCTATGAATGGAATCCTTGCCGGACTGGTTGCGATCTCAGCAAGTGCGGATATAATGAATCCTTACGAAGCATTGGTGATCGGTGTAATCGCCGGTTTGTCTGTGGTATTCGGTGTATTATTTTTTGATAAGATAAAAGTGGATGATCCGATGGGAGCGATATCTGCGCATTTACTCTGCGGCACCTGGGGAACATTTGCCGTTGGAATTTTCGGACCGCTTAAAAGCAAAGAACAATTCATTACTCAGATCATCGGTGTAATAGCTGTTGGCGTAACAATATCATTGCTTTCTTTTATTATATTCTTCCTCATCAAAAAATTCAGAGGACTCAGATCTTCCTACAAAGAAGAACAGGATGGCCTTGACCTGAGTGAGCATGGAATGCGTGCTTATAATCTGGACTTTGAGAGATAAAAAAGTCCACAGTCGATAGTCCATAGTCCACGGAACATTTCACCTTAATAATACTGTACAGCCGGACAATCCATGGTCGTGCTGAGGACTATTGACCATGGACTGTTGACATTATTCTTTCCACCCACAACGCATACATATTTCCGGAGGGATGTAAACCATCTCCTGCAAGCAACCCAGGTTCTTCGAGCCCTCTTCTTGAAATGGCGGTTACATCGATATACTTTACTTTATTCTTCAGAGAGATTTTTTTATTCACCTCATTAAAGGCATCAATCTCTTTCGATATCTGTTCGCGGTTTCTGCCGGAAGCAAATGGTGTATAGGCCCAATCAGGAATGGACAGGACAAAAACCTTATCCTGATCTCCACCGGCAAACCCAATGGATTTTTTCAGTAATAATGAAAATTCTTTTTCGTACTCTTTGATAGAGTAACCACGGTATTGGTTGTTCACCCCGATCAGAAGAAAAATATAATCATAATTACCTGATATTTTTTCTGCTTCAATAGCACGCATCAACTCCTCCGTAGTCCAGCCTGTGCGGGCAATGATTTTCGGAGTTTCAAATTCATAGCCCTTCTTCTTCAAAGAGTCTGCCAGCTGATTGGGCCATCGCTGGCTGGCAGCCACTGATTCTCCTATGGTATAAGAGTCACCTAAAGCCAGTATTTTTCTTTGTTCCTGCATAGAATCCCCAAAAAGTAAAGAAATGAAAATATATGCCAATAATAAGGAATATTTGAGGGTAAAAATCATGGTTTAATTCAAAAAAATATTAAATTTATATAAGTTTATAAGTCCCTATGAAGCTCAAGCTCAAATCACTAATAATTACTTATTTAGTGAGCATTTCTTATTTATTAGCCGGACCCGGTGTTACGGATAACCATATCAAAGTAGATCAATTTGGTTATCGCTGCACTGCTCAGAAAATTGCTGTGATCAGCAACCCTGTTACCGGATATAATAATGGCTCAACATTCAGTCCTGGTACAGGCGCCAATCAATACCAGGTCAGACGCTGGTCTGACGATGTAGCTGTTTTTACCGGTACACTCACAGCATGGAGCGGAGGAGCTACTCATGGACAATCAGGCGACCAGATATGGTGGTTTGACTTTTCTGCTTACACCACCAGTGGTTCCTATTACATATACGACCTCACCCGCAATGTCGGATCTTACCGGTTCGACATCAGAGACGATGTGTACCTGGATCCATTAAAAGCATCAGTAAGATCTTTTTATTATCAGAGATGCGGCGTGGCGAAAACTGCCGCCAACGCAGGTACCGGCTGGGCCGATCCTGCATGTCATACAGGAACACAACAGGATACTGACTGCAGGTTATATAGTAATGCTGTCATTGGTACTTCCAAAAATCTTTCCGGCGGCTGGCACGACGCAGGTGACTATAACAAGTATGTGAATTTTACCTGGGGCACTTTAATAGACTTATTACTCGCCTATGAAGAGTCTCCCACAGTATGGGCAGACAATTATAATATCCCTGAATCGGGCAATGGCATACCCGATCTGTTGGATGAAGTAAAGTATGAACTCGACTGGCTGCTGAAAATGCAGCAGCCCGATGGCTCCGTACTTAGTATTGTAGGCGGCGGGGCAGGTTCTCCTCCATCGGCTTCAACAGCTTTCAGACGTTACGGACCAGCCAACACTTCTTCCGCATTAACCTGCGCAGGAGTATTTGCGCTTGCTGCTATTCAGTATAAGTCATTAGGTATTCCCGCCATGACCACTTATGGCAATACTTTACAAACAGCATCAATCAATGCTTATAACTGGGCAGTTGCCAATCCGGGTGTTACCTTTTATAATTCAGGAGTTATAGGGGCAGGCGAACAGGAGGTTAATAATTATGGAAGACTGGTAAGACAGATTGCTGCTGCAGGATTTCTGTATGCCTTGACCGGCACAACTGCTTACCGAACTTACTTCGATGCCAACTACAATCAGGTGAATATGGTGCAGTGGCCTTTCGCTTATGCTTTTGAAAGTTACGAACAGGACATGCTTTTGTATTACTCAAAAACCGCAGGAGCAACTGCTGCAGTAGCCACCAACATAAGAAATATTTATTCCAGTCAGATCAGCACGAACAATGCAGATTTTCTTCCTGCATACAATAGCAATACCGATGCATACCGGGCTTACATGGCGAGCGGAAATTATACCTGGGGAAGTAATTCTACCAAAAGTAAAAGCGGAAGCATGTTCATGAATATGATCGTGCATAACCTCGATGCCGGCAACGCTACCAATTACAGAAATGCCGCGTCAGGCTATATTCATTATATACATGGGGTGAACCCTACTGCATTTTGCTTCTTAAGCAACATGAGCAGCATGGGTTCTGAAAATTCTATTAATGAATTTTATCACTCCTGGTTTTATGATGGAAGCGCCTTATGGGATCGTGTAGGAACTTCTACTTACGGGCCAGCGCCGGGTTTTCTTTCCGGCGGACCTAATCCATCCTATAATGTTGATGCATGCTGCGGATCTTCCACCTGCGGCGCACTGAATGCAAGATGTGCTGCAGGACTGGTAACTCCGCCCCTGGGCCAGCCTACACAAAAATCTTATAAAGACTGGAACGAAAACTGGCCGCAAAATTCCTGGTCTGTGACAGAGAATGGAATTTATTACCAGGCCGCATATACAAGACTCTTATCAAAATTCTGTACAGGTTCCTGCGGTGTATTACCTGTACAACTTTCTAAGTTTACCGCTTATCCTACTACCGATAAAAAAGTAGAATTGCTCTGGGAAACTTCTTCTGAAAAAAATAATGATTACTTTACCATTGAGCGCAGCCAGAATGGTATTGATTTCACAGCAATAGGAACAGTATATGGCGCAGGCAACTCCAGCCAGACACTCCAGTATTCTTATATTGATGCTGCTCCTTTAAGCGGTTACTCCTATTATCGATTAAAGCAGACAGATATAGATGGAACAAGCCATTATTCAGAAATTAAACAAATCCAAACAGGCATTTCATCCGTATGGAATATATCACCGGTGCCGGCACAAAATGAGATCAGGCTTACTTATCTGCCAGGAACAGGAATTGATACTGACATAAAAATGACAGATGCTTTAGGTAAAATAATATTGAGCGCCAAGGAATTCACAGCAAACACCATACATATTAATATCTCAAACCTCAATCCTGGAGTATACTTTCTTTATCTGAGAAATGAGGATCAAACCTTTACAGAGAAAATTATTAAAGAGTAATTTCAATTTATTTTATAATGAAGAAATTTTGCGCATTAAGCCTGGTATTGTATTCTTTTTCCATTTTTGCTCAAACCATAGATAATCATATCAAAGTAGATCAGTTCGGATATCTTATTACTGCACAAAAAATTGCAGTAATAAGTAATCCCCAGACAGGATATAATTCAGCATCCACTTTCAGTCCGGGTACAGGAGCAAATCAGTACCAGGTAAGAAAAATTTCTGACAATTCCGCTGTTTTCACGGGAACACTTACCGCCTGGAATAGCGGAGCTACCCATGGACAGTCAGGAGATAAAGTGTGGTGGTTTGATTTTTCTTCCTTGACTACGACGGGCAGCTACTATATTTATGATGCAACCAATAATGTAAGATCCTATCAGTTTGAAATCGGTGATTGTGTTTACAGCGAAGTATTAAAGCAGGCGGTAAGAAGTTATTATTACCAGAGATGCGGAATCTCCAAACTTGCTGCTCAGGCAGGAACAGGCTGGGCAGACGGATCCTGTCATAAAGGAATTCAGCAGGATAATGATTGCCGGTTATATAGCAATACTAACATTTCCACTTCCAAAAATTTATCCGGAGGCTGGCACGATGCCGGAGATTATAACAAATATGTAAATTTTACCTGGGGAGCACTGATAGATCTTCTACAGGCATATGAAGAGGATCCGCAAGTTTGGGGAGATAACTATAATATTCCTGAATCAGGAAATGGCATACCTGATTTGCTGGATGAAATAAAGTATGAGCTTGACTGGCTGTTGAAAATGCAGCAATCCAATGGATCTGTTTTAAGCATCGTAGGCGGAGGATCTGCAAGTCCGCCTTCTGCCGACAGTGATTACAGAAGATATGGGCCTGCTACTACTTCTGCCACCTTAACCTGCGCAGGAATTTTTGCACTGGCAGCCATTCAATACAATGCTGCTGGTATGACTGCTTATGGAGCCACACTTCAGACGGCGGCGGAAAATGCGTGGACCTGGGCCAATACCAATACCAATGTCACTTTCTATAATCAGCCTGCAGGACTGGGTGCAGGAGAGCAGGAAATGGATGCCAATGGAAGATGGTCGAGGAAACTTTGTGCTTCAGCGTTTCTGTATGTGCTTACAGGCAATGCAACATACAAAACATATTTTGAAGGAAATTATCAGACTCATCCGGGCGGAGGTTATTGGTACACCTGGCAATATACTTATCCTTTTGAATCCGACATTCAGGATGCGATGCTCTACTATACCAAAGCCAGCGGCGCCGATGCAACTGTAGTGTCGAATATTAAATCGAGGTATGCTAATCCAACTAAAAACAACGCGGATAACTACCAGGGATACGTTAATAGCACCGATGCGTACAGGGCATATTTTCAGGACAACAATTATACCTGGGGAAGCAATTCTGTAAAGTGCCATCAGGGGCTGATGTATACGAATATGATTGAGTATAACCTGGATGCTGCTACCAATACCGGTTATAAAAATGCAGCCGCCGGCTACATCCATTACATCCACGGCGTTAATCCTACAGCCTTTGCCTATATCAGCAATATGGGAAGTTATGGCGCAGAAAATTCCATCAATGAATTTTATAATTCATGGTTTGCAGATGGCAGTGCGCTATGGGATAGAAAAGGTACTTCTACTTATGGCCCTGCGCCAGGATTTATTCCCGGAGGACCCAATAAAAACTATAGCCGTGACAATTGCTGTAATTCTTCCTGCGGAGGCAGTTTTGATGCAATGTGTAATACATCTCTTATTACTCCTCCTTTAAATCAACCTCCACAAAAGTCATACAGAGACTGGAATACCAACTGGCCGCAAAATTCCTGGGAAGTCACGGAAAACGGAATTTATTATAATGCATCCTATATCAGGCTTCTCTCCCATTTTGCCTGCAATGTGCCTCCACTTGGATTGAATAATTATTTTCCAGAAGAGCATGCTATTCATATTTTTCCTAATCCAAACAACGGATCATTTACTTTAGAGCTGAATCCTGATAAAGATATGAAAGTGGAAATTTCTGTTTTCAACTCTGTGGGAATTGAAGTATTTTATTCGCAAGAAGAATTACATGAAGGGATAAATTCTAAAAAAATAGATCTTGAAAATATTGTAACTGGAATTTACTACGTAAGAGTCACAGCGGGAGAAAGTATATACACGGAAAAAATTATAAAGATCAGATAGCTTTATAAGTCAGGAGATTTCGGGGAATCCCTGTATAATATTTTGATAACATCCAGCGCCAATGGTTTGATACGCCTGCTGCCGGTATTATTCAATATGACAATTAATTTTTTATCATCGACAAAACGAATGATACAGGTTTTAAATCCACGCCAGTGTCCGAAATGGTAAACGATCTGCGGATCATCTTTTGATTTTCTCCATCCGAATCCATAATTGATCTGCCTGCCGCTGTTGACTTTAGAATACTGAAAAGCTTCCTGCAAAGTAGACTGTTTCACAAGCACGTTGGTGTACAAAGCCTGATCCCACTTATATAAATCCACCACCGAAGAATAAACCCCTTTTTCGCCGGTAAGTCCATTCCTGATATCATCTTCATCCAGCGCATACCATCTTCTGTTCTGGTGATATCCATATACCCTGCGGGCCAGTTCAGGATCTTTTACAATGCTGTATACTTTCGTATCCTTCATCTGCAATGGCTTGAAAATTTTTTCCTCCGCAAATTCGTCAAAAGGTTTTTTAGAAATATTTTCTACTATCAATGCCAGCAGCGCATAACCGGTATTGTTATAATAAAACCTGTGACCAGGTTTAAACTGCATTGGCGGGTTGTGCTTGTTAAACATATAAGGCAAATCACAATTCCTGGCGATCGCACACGAATCCCAGAAAGTCATGAAATGAGGAATGTAATTGGTGATATTCGGAATACCTGAAGTATGTGTAAGCAAGTGCCGGATAGTGACGCCTACGTATGGAAGATCCGGAATATATTTTTTTACATCATCATCATAATTAAGCTTTCCTTCTTCTTTGAGAATCATAATAGCCATTGCTGTAAACTGCTTCGAAACGGAGGCAAGATGGAAAGAAGAGTTTACAGTGAGCAATTCTTTGGTAGTAAAATTGGCATATCCTTTAGCATCTGCAAAAATAATTTTCCCATCTTCCGCTACCAGCAAGGCGCCATTGAACTGCCGGAATGCATGGAGCTTATCAAAGAGCTTTTCTATCTCTGCCGCTTTGGTTTTATGAGAAGGATCCTGACTGATGCTAAGATCGAACACCGTTTTCCCGGTGGAATCTTTGGTGATATTAACCTTATTAGAAGCCTCTTTTTCTTTTTTTGAGCAGGAATCTATGAGTATAAAAAATATTATTGCAGATGTAAAAAATAAAAACCGAAAGCGCATGGACTTGCTTTTACTTAAATAAAAGCAAAAACCCCCTAAAATGTTATAAAATGCAAACGGAATCCTAAAATTATCAGGGGATATAAATTTATTTCTTTTTGCCTGTATTTTCTTTTTCCAGCAGGCCATTGATTTTTTTTAAGTATAATATCTCCTGCTCTGCAACTTCCAGCTGCTTTCTCAACTCTTCAATTTCCTTCGGATTAGAATACAGGCGAAAAAAATCATAGTTAAGCGCCTTTGATATTTTAGTAAGCATCTCGGTATCCACGCTTTTTCTTCTGAAAACCCCATAAACATTTTCCCTCGAAGTATTTATTCTTCTTGCAAACTCAGTGACTGTTAATCCTGCATTTTTAAAAACTTCTTTTATTTTTTTGCCAATATGAACCATCACAGCAAAAATCCGAAAAAGAGCCTCCCTGAAAGCCAAATGATATGTTGTTTGTAATTAACATTTTCGTTGTTATTTTTTTACAAATTTGATATATTTACACCACGACTTTTATAATTGTATAACTAGCTATGAGTATTATAGAAGATAAAATAACTATTCTTTATGTAGATGATGAGGTTTATAACCTTAATAGTTTCAAGGCATATTTCCGCACAGAAAAACAATACAGAGTATATACCTGCACTTCAGGAAAAGAGGGCCTGGATATATTAGAGCACAATGACATAGATATAGTCATTGCAGATCAAAAAATGCCCGATATGTCTGGAATTGAATTTCTGGAAGAAGCAGATAATAAAAATTCCATTCAGATAAAGATTGTAGTTACAGCCCACAGAAACATTAATGCCGTAATTCAAGCTTTCAATAAAGGCCTCATTTTTGAATATCATGAAAAACCGTGGCATTGGGATGATATCAAAAGCTCTATTGAAAAAGCACTAAAGATCATAAGAAAATAATTATTCAGCATGAATAAATTTAGCACAAAACCTTTTGCGAAGCTTACATTAACCAAAATGGTTTATAATAGAAATAAAATCTATATCAATCTTTTAAAAGTAAAGGATTTATCCAGCTATCCAGTAATACTTAAAAGTCTTAATGAAGATATAAGAATAAATAATAATATTATTTTAAATAAGAACAATCATGAATGGGTATAGATGAAAATATAAAAAACTACAAAGACCATAGATTTAAATAATTCGCCTTCCATCTTTCTTAGCGTTCTCATTACAGATCTATGATCTTTGTAACTTGAGTCTGGAGTCTCCTCCTATATATATATAACAAATTCCCTGGAGTATTAAACATCGCCCGTTCATTTTCCTTAGACAATTTTTACATTATCTGCACCCCTAAAATGACAAATTTCTTCTTCTTACAAATGGCAGGATTTTGGTGAAAATTTGTTTAAGAAGAAAGGAGTTCATATGGCCAAAGACTATTATAAAGTACTGGGGGTTACAAAAAATGCAAGTCAGGAAGAAATCAAAAAATCATATAGAAAACTTGCTGTAAAATATCATCCGGATAAAAATGCAGGAAACAAAAATGCGGAGGAAAAGTTCAAAGAGCTTAACGAAGCCTATGAAGTTTTAAGCGATCCGGATAAAAGAAAAAAATATGATCGCTTCGGAGAAAACTGGGCAAAAATTGACGAGGCCCAGTACCAGCAATACAGGGATTTCGGAAAAGGACATTCAGAAGGCGGAAGATATGAGACGATAAATGAAGAAGATTTTCAGAATATTTTCGGAAGAGAAGACTTTGCGGATATTTTCAGCAACCTGTTTGGGGGAGCCGGCGGAGGAAGCAAATGGAAAGGAGGGAACTTTTCTCAAAGAGCTTTTGCAGGCCAGGATTATAATGCGGAGATGGAAATTTCCCTTGAGGAAGCTTATACAGGTGTAAGTAAAAACATTACGGTGACCGGACATTCCATGGGAATAAAATTAAAACCAGGAATTAAACACGGACAGGTTTTAAAATTAAAAGGAAAAGGAGCAGCCGGTGTGAATGGCGGACCTGCCGGAGATTTATATCTTACCATTCACATTAAGGAACATCCTGTATTTAAAAGAGAAGAAGAGAATCTTTATTGCGATCAACATATAACCCTGTACAAGGCAATGCTCGGAGGCAAAGAGGAAATAAAAACCTTAAATGGCTCTCTTAATATTACCATACCGGAAGAGACGCAAAGTGACAAAATTTTCAGAGTGAAAGGAAAAGGTATGCCTCATTATAACAATCCAACCCACCATGGAGATTTATTTGTAACTATAAAAGTGGACCTTCCGACCAATCTTACAAAAAGAGAAAAAGAATTATTTCAGGAGCTTTCACAGATGAGGAAATGATCAGGCTTTCTTTTTTTTCTTTTTTCCTGATTCTTTTTTCTCTGTCTCCGGTTTTACCTCGTTTTTAAAATTTGCATTGGTATATTTCAGAAACCATTCAAATAAAAGTGGATTATCATACGCGGCTGTCCACACATCGTGTCCTCCATCCTGGATGATGGTAAATTCTACATTGCCTCCACATCTTTTCAGAGCATTTACCATATCTTCAGACATTTTAAAAGGAACTGCCTTGTCCTGGGTTCCGTGAAAAGCCCAGGTAGGAATATTTTTTATGTTACAAACTTTAGAGCTGTCTCCTCCTCCGCAAATGGGAGCGATTGCCGCAAACCTTTGAGGATACTTCACTGCAAGATTCCATGTTCCGTACCCGCCCATACTCAATCCTGTGAGGTAAAGCCTGCTCTCGTCAATGCTGTATTTTGAAATCGCATGCTGTATCAAAGCCTCTAAAATATCTACGTCCCAGTATTGCCCTGCGGGACATTGAGGAGAAATAATTATAAATGGCAGATCTTTCTTTTCAGCAATTTTGGGAGGACCATGTAATTTTACCATATCGAGATTATTTCCTCTCTCCCCCGCGCCATGCAAAAAAAGAATCGCAGGCCACTTCGTTTTTCCGTTTTCACTATATCCCTTAGGAAGGTATAATAAATATTTATAACCTATGGTTTTCACAATAGTGGTTTCAAAAACTTCTTTGCTTTGCCTGGTAGTGTCCTGTGCTGACACTATGAAGCTTGTTAATGTTAAGAATAACAAAACAATTAAAATTCTGCTCATAAAATCAATAAGAATCAATTAGTGATATAATCTGTAAATCTTTTTCAAATTCTTCCTGCGATACATCTGAAATATATTCTATAGTAACTTTCTTTCCCGGGAGAAGATCAAAATAATTATCCGTAAAAAAACCTTCGGTATTTTCGCTTGACAGATAAATATCTTTGGCTAGAACGCTGGAACTTAACTCTATTGAATAACCATTGTTTATCCTGGCTATTTTTTTCCTGACAACCGGTTTTGTCAAGGTTAGATTTTTAGGATTTGTAAAATAAAAGATATTATCTGCCAATATTTTATCTCCGCCAATTACTTCTGCAGAAAGCAACACTTTATTTTTATTTACTCCTTTTAATATTTCACTTTCAGGAATCGAAAAATAAACCTGACTTCCGTTTGCCTTAATCGTCACTTTGAAATCATTTGCTAACAACTCTTTCCCGGAAAGGTCCATAAGCTTTAGTCTCAACGTAGCATCCACGGGCTCCAGTTTGTCAGATACTATATAAACTTTAAAAATTCCTTTCTCAATAATGGGAGAAACCAGTATTTCAGAAAATGCTTTCTTAATATCATAATGCAAGGCTTTCCATCTGAAGTAATAGTCCATACTTGACCAGGACATTGTAGGCCAGCAATCATCGATCTGCCAGTACAGGGAGCCCATACAGTATGGCATCTTTCTCCTGTGAGATTCTATGGCGGTTTTGACGGCAAGAGATTGTAACAGCTGACTTACATAAATAAGACTTTTGAAATCCTTAGGCTTTTTATACTCCATGGCAATATATCTTTCAATCATATCATTGCCGTTGAAATCTTTGGCAATCCATTTCATATTGCTTCGCTGACGATTTTCAGTGAGGGCAGAGTGAATATCCCAGTCTTCAGGAGCAGTAAATGATTTATAAGTTTTAAATGCAGGAAAGGATTGCAGGCCATACTCGCTGATAAATCTACCGGTGCTGTCGTTATAGGAAGAGAGCGGCAGGGAACCAAACCACACGTCCCAGTAATGCGCATCGCCCGATTTTGTATTGGGTAGTTCGTAATAACTGGAAGAAGGCGAAGACGGCCAGTACGCAATCTGGCTGTTGTATTTCTTTACTGCATTGGGCAGAATATCATAGAAAGTTTTTTCATAGGCATGCCATATCGTTGCAGAATCTTCCGCAGAAATTTTATATTCTTTCTGCCAGCCCCACTTATGCCATGCTACTAAATTTTCATTATTACCACACCACAAAGCAAGTGAGGGATGATTACGCAAACGCTTAACATTTTCTTCCGCTTCCAGCCTTACATTGTCAAGATATTCTTTATCGCCGGGGTACATGCTGCAGGCAAACATAAAATCCTGCCATACCAGTATGCCATTCTCATCACACAGCTCATACAATACATCGTCTTCGTAGATAGCGCCGCCCCATACACGGAGCATATTCATATTGGCATCAGTAGCCGCTTTTATCACGTTTTTGTAGCGGTCCACTCCTACGCCCGCATTAAGATTATCAGGGGGGATGTAATTGGAACCTTTCATAAAGACAGGTATACCATTCACCTCAAAATAAAATGAAGTACCGATCGTGTCGGGTTTCTGAACCAATTTTATAGTCCTTATTCCAACTCTTCTTCCCAGCTGATCTATTACATCATTACCCTGCATGAGTTTCACCTGCACATCATATTGATATGCTTCTCCCAATCCATGTGTCCACCATAACTTCGGATTATCAATATCGAAAGCAATATCTATTTTATTAAGCCCGGCTTTTAAGCTGGCAGTCGTTTCTTTTATAGCTGCAGTGTTACCATTGATAAACACACCT
>JAIERY010000395.1 GCA_019746425.1 Cytophagaceae bacterium | reverse complement strand
AGAATTTCTCCGGCTCCTAATTTCTCCACTTTCCGTGCCCACTCAGCAACTTCAATCCCTGTGTATTCTCTTCCATTGTCAGTATATGCGTAATATTTGCCATCCGTCCCTTTAATTGCCTCAATTGCAACCACAATTGTCGATGATCCGAATTTTTCTGCAGCTTCCTGGATTAATTCAGGCCTTTTAATAGCGGCAGTATTGATAGACACCTTATCTGCTCCCGCCCTTAATACTGTAGTAATATCTTCTATTGTTCTTATTCCCCCACCTACTGTTAACGGGATAAATATTTCTTTTGCTGTCCTGGCAATGATATTACTCAAATTATTCCTTCCATACAGGCTTGCGACAATATCCTGATAAAAGAGTTCGTCAGCCCCGCATTCATAATAGTATTTTGCAAAATATTCCGGGTTGCCTAACACCCGCAAGCCTTCCAGATGGATTCCTTTTACCAGATTGGGGCCCTTAATATCTAACCGGGGAATGATTCTTACTCTCTTTTCGTTCACAGAATTTCTGGTTTTATAATGTTTTTTGAAATAAGTAATTCCGCCCAGTCCCAATCAAGCTTTGTGTCAATATCAATGGAAGACAGCTCATCCATTTGGTATTTTTTAACTTTTTTAAAATCTCCAATTGTCATTTCTCTTAACGAAGAAACACTAATTATATAAATAGCTCCATTCAGTTCAAACACTTCAGGAGCAGATTGCCGGCTCGTATAATCTCCTTCTAATATTTTTCTCAAATACCCATCTTCTTCTTTCATCAGCTTAAAATAGGGATTGCTTTTAGTAAGCATTACAGAAACAACCATATCAAAATAATTTTGATAAAGTTTTAAAGCTTCTTCTAAGTGCTGTTTTTTTCTAAAGGGCGATGTTGGTTGAAGTAAGACTAATTTTTGATACTTTTTACCAATACTTTCATAATAATTAAGCGCATGTATCAGTACTTCATACATTCCTGCTTCATCCGATGCGAGTTGTGCCGGCCTTATAAAGGGTACTTTGAGTCCCGTATCTTCGACTATTGATTTTATACTGATATCGTCGGTACTGACACAAATATGATCATCAGAAGAAAACTGCCTTGCCAGGGAAACAGAATAATTAATTAACGGCACGCCATTTAAAAGCTTAATATTTTTACCAGGAACTCCTTTAGATCCTCCTCGGGCTGGAATAAGAAATAGGGTATCGGACATTTTAGAATTGAATATATTTGAAATCTTCCTGAGCCTTCTTATAATCATCTATTCTGCCAATATCAAGCCAATATCCAATAATAGGTTCAGCTATCAGTTTCAATTTACTGTTTATTACTTTTTCCATTACGTCTGTAGCATTGCATGGAACACCATCAGGAATAAATTTTAGTAACTCTTTTTTCAAAAAGTAAATCCCTGCATTTGTATGATAGGTATAGGTAGGCTTCTCCTGAAGTGATTGTACCAATATATCATCCAATTCAAAGACTGCAAATGGAACTGCAACCTGATATGGCACTGAAGCCACTAACATGTCTGCCCCAGCCTCTTTCATTTTGTCATGCAGTAATTCAAAATCTACATTCGTGAGCAGATCTGAATTCATCACAATGAGACATTCATCTGAAAAATTTTTAATTAAACTTGCTGCCCCGATAGTTCCTAATGGCTCACATTCTTCCACATAATAAATATTAATTCCTTTAGAACTGCCATCGCCAAAATATTCCATGATCTGTTCCTTCAAGTAGCAAACCGATATGTAAATTGTTTTAATACCAAATGCAATTAATCTATCGATGTTATGTTCAATAATTGGCTTGTCGCCTACCTTTAGCATTGGCTTAGGTGTATCTTTTGTCAATGGCATCAATCTTTCCCCTTTACCTCCTGCCATAATTAAAGCACTGGCTGACACACTTCCCCGCTGTAAATAAGTATCTATTAAAAAAAGAAACCGGTGGTTTTGATCAAGCACAGGAACAAATTTATACTCTTCATTTCTCAATCTTTTAATATCCTCTTTGCTGTATTTTTTATCTATTAGATAATGATAGCCTTTAAAAGCAAAAAGTTCAGCGCTGTCATCAATATTTAAATTTTTAAGCAACCCCCTTCTAATATCCCCATCGGTCAGAGTCCCAACAATTTTTTGAGCATCATCAATTACAAACAATACAGCCCCCATTCTGCTGATAGTATCCAGCTTACGCAAAGCTTCTCTTGCACTTGCTCCTTTTTTAATCAGGTATTTTTCTGAATCAATAATCATTATAAAATCCGTTGAGGGTTACCAACTATTTTTGTATTATCAGGAATATTTTTAATTACTACAGTTCCGGCACCAATGATCACATTTTTCCCAATTATTATTCCCTGCTTTATTACGCTGTTTGCACCCACAAAAGTACCCGCCCCAACTTCCACATTTCCATTTATAACTGCACCCGGAGCAATATGCACAAAATTTTCTAATTTACATTCGTGCTCGACGATCGCCCCTGTATTCACAATAACCCCATCAGAAATTTCTGCCAGACTATTGACATTGGCTCCTGCCCCAATCATTACATTTCTTCCAAGTTTTGCATGAGATGAAACATTCGAAGCTGGATGAATTGCGTTCAGTAAATTTATTTTGTTGCTATTCAAATACCTAAAAGTTGTTTCTCTGATGGCATTGTCGCCAATAGCAACAAAGCCGCCCTTGTCTTTTAAAAATTCAATATTATCTATTTCAGTTCCTTTATAATTCAAATTAAAGGGGTTGTTTTTTTTCTCCTCTTTTTCCAGATAATACTTTACTTGTATTCCCATAAGCATTAATATGTCTATTACTACATACGAATGTCCTGAATAACCGATTACAACAACTTGTTTTTGCATCTGCTTATCTTATGGCTTTCAAAATTTTAATAATTTTATCTGCAGTTTTCCCATCGCCGTAAATATTTTTTCTTTCATACCTATTCTTTTTACTAACCATAGACATGATTTTCATAATCTCTTTTTTATTGACAGAGCAATGAATTACATTATCGCCCGCCTCTCTTCCTTTTTGTCTGTCGCCAAGATTGATGGCATATTTTCCAAATGAAGCTGCCTCTATAATGCCGCTGGAAGAATTTCCCAGTAAAAATTTACAATGGTTTAAAGCAGAAAAATATCCTCTTGCACCCAGAGAATTTACCACATAGGTATGCGCCCTTTTTTTACCAAGATCAACAAATATTTTTTTGATTTTTTCTCCTTCGGCATCAGCATTTGGCAAGGTGATCAGCACAGGATTATTTACAAGCAACAATGACTCAGCTATTATTTCCGCATACTTTTTATTGGAATTTTTACTTTTAGTTTCCGGATGAAAAGTAACCAAAATTGTATTTTCATCAACAGGAATATTATACTTCTTTTTAAATTCTTTTTTATTCATAAGCTCCAGATCAATGACCTTATCAAGAGATAAAGCTCCTACCGGATATATATATTTGTTTTCTCCGATGATGGCTGCTACTCTTCTGGCTGCTATTTGAGTGGAAGTAAAATGAAACTCAGACATTAGTGATATACTGTGCCTGAAAATATTATCAATAGCTCCTAAAGAAGTTTCTCCGCCATGAAAATGGGCTATCTTAATCCCAAAAGGTACCGAAGCCAAAACGGCAGCATGCATTTCAAACCGATCTCCCAAACAAATTATCAAATCAGTATTACTTTGTTCCTTTTTCCAGACAGATGAAAATTTCTTAGTGGTGAGAGCCATAGACTCTGTTATAGCCTTTGGTGTATCCCCTTTCACTAATGTTTCAATTTTGTATTTTATTTTAAATCCATACTCCTGTATTTCTTTTATTGTGTATCCGTGAGCTTTGGATAAATGAGTACCGAAAACAATCAACTCTGTGTTGAAATATTTATCCTTTGACATTTTAGTCAACAAAGGAATAAATATTCCAAAATCTGCCCGTGAACTTGTTAATACTTTGATATTCATTCTCCGAATCAATTTATAATATCATCGTGGAAAAGCGGTTCGTCTGCTTTCTTTCCTCTGAAAAGTTTCTTCCCTATTATATCCTCATACATAGAAGGCGGTAACCCAGTAGCCGGTCTTTTAAGACAAATATCTTCTTCTTTGATAACATGACCGGCCTCAAGCGCTTTTTTTACATGTATGCTTTTTCTTACGATTACTATATTATCTTTCTCTGACTTGCTTGGCTTTTTAATTCCATCCCCCAGGGCCACATCTATATTTCTTATGGCTTTTACCATAGCCTTCAGCTCTGCAGGTGCCAGAGAAGCTTTGTGATCGGGACCAGGCATATTTTTATCCAATGTAAAATGCTTTTCTATTAATACTGCCCCCATGGCTGTTGCCGCTATAGGCACTTCAATTCCTTCGGTATGATCTGAATATCCAATCTCCACACCGAATGCATCTTTGATAGTTATCATGGCACGCAAATTTACATCTTCAAATGGAGTCGGATACTGAGTATTGCAATGCAAAACAATTAAATCACTTTTTGGAAATTTCTGTTGCTCCAATACTTTTATAGCCTCACTGATTTCTTCCAATGTCGCCATTCCTGTCGACAAGATTATTTTCTTTTTAAAGGCAGCTATTTTTTTGAGGTAAGGTGTATTTACTAATTCTCCTGAAGGAACTTTGAAAAATGGAATATCCAGTGTTTGCAAATAGTCGAGGCTGTCTAAGTCAAAAGCAGAAGATAAAAATCCAATGCCTTTTTCTTTACAACGCTTTATGATTACTTCATGATCATTTTCCGTCAACTCAAGTTTTTTCAACATTTCAAACTGATTGTCAGAACCCTTATCGTTTGCTTTCTGATACTCTGCTTTCTTTGCAGAAACACTTACAAGCTTCTCTGCTTTGAATGTCTGGAACTTAACGTAATCCGCTCCTGAAGCTGCTGCCTGATCTACCAGTTCCATAGCAAGACTAATATCACCATTATGATTCACGCCCGCTTCCGCTATAATTATAGTATGTTTTTTGTTCGTCATATTCTTACGCTGCTTGGGAGATTTACCAATCTGTCTTCTATATATTCGGCACAATCAATTTTTTCTTTAGGACATTCCTTAAACATAGAAAGCTTTGTCATAAGAGTCCAGGCTGGCCTGGTCATTATGCCCGCTTCATTGGATTCTTTTAAAAAAAGATCTCTCGATTGCTTATTGTCAAATAATATTGAATTTAACCAGTAATTAGATTTTGAATTCTCTGGCTCTCTCACATACTCTATCCCCTTCTTATCAAAAAAAATCTTATACTCTTCTGCCAGCGTTCTTTTATTATGGATAAACAAATCCAACTGCTCCAGTTGAGCAACTGCCAATGCAGCATTTAAATTAGGCATACGATAATTAAAGCCTATTTCGTCATGCACAAAATTCCAGGGATGAGCTATCTTTGCCTGAGTTGTTAAATGTTTTGCCCGCATGGCCAACGCACTGTCATCTGTAATTATTGCCCCGCCGCCACCACATGTGATGGTTTTATTCCCATTAAAGCTAAATACTCCTGCTCTACCAAAAGTTCCGGTATGTGTTTCTTTATAATAACTTCCGATCGACTCTGCAGCATCTTCCACAATAGGTATATTATACATGTTACATATCGCTGTTATTTTATCTATTTCTGCCGGGTGGCCGAAAGTATGCATCGGAACACATGCCGCTATTTTTTTATTAAGAGATTTCACATAAGAGTATCCTTCCCGCATTTCAACTTTACTTTCCAGAAACTCAACAATACCTTGATAAGAGAGCCCTAGTGTTTTTCTATCTATATCTATGAAATAGGGAGCAGCTCCCAAATATGATATAGCATTACAGGTAGCAACAAAAGTGAGTGGCTGGGTAATTACGACATCCCCTCTACCTACACCACAAACCTGCAAGGCGATATGCAGCGCACTTGTCCCGTTTGAAACTGCGATAGCATGTTTGCTTCCAGTGTATTCACAAATTTTTTTTTCAAACAGATTAACAAACTCTCCCACAGAAGAAACAAAGGTAGAGTCTATAGTTTGTTCAAGATATTTCTTCTCATTGCCGGCAAACCTCGGCTGATGCAAGGGAATATTTCCTTCCGGAGCATTAAAGGTTTTTCTGATAAAAGAGATAATGTCTTCAAACATTATAAATTCCAGCTTTATATTGATTGATGTTTTCCGGCTTCTTAAACCACTCAATAGTGGCATCTAATCCTCTGTCTATAGAATATGCAGGAGTCCAGCTGGTATACTTCTTTATTTTACTGTTATCCCCAAATAATCTGAAAACCTCAGATTTTTCAGGTCTTTTTCGCACTTCTTCGCCGATAACTTTAGCTTTTGGATTAATTTTTAAAATTATTTTATCTACCAGCTCCCTTATAGAGATTTCACTATTGGTTGCAATATTCACATCCTGACCGATCAGTTCATCGGATTTTGCTATATCAACAAATCCATCTACTGTATCCTTTACATACAAAAGATCTCTGGTAGGGGTCAGGTCTCCTAATTTTATTTCTGAACTCCCATTGAGCAACTGAGTGATTATAGTAGGGATTACCGCTCTGGCAGATTGTCTTGGGCCATATGTATTAAAAGGCCTTACTATGGTCACAGGTAAATCAAAAGACCGGAAAAATGATTCAGCCAGGCAATCTGCAGCTATCTTAGTGGCAGAGTAAGGCGATTGAGGCTGACGTGGATGCTTTTCATCAATCGGTACATATTGTGCGGTGCCATATACTTCCGAAGTTGATGTCACCAGTATTTTCTCAATTTTCAGATCCTGCCCTCCCTGCAATATATTTAAGGTTCCTTTGACATTGGTGTCTACATACGATTCAGGAGCATAATAAGAATAGGGTATGGCAATCAATGCCGCCAGATGAAAAACAACGTCCATATTCATGAGGGCCTTTCTTACACAGGCCCCATCTCTGATATCACCTTGAAATATTTCAATTTTGGAGAGCTTTTCTTTAGGCAATTGCTCCAACCATCCCCAGCTATTAAATGAATTATAGTAAACAAACGCCCTTACCGTACAGCCTTCATCAATAAGCCTTTCGACCAAATGACTTCCTATAAATCCATCGGCACCTGTGACTAATACCTTTTTATTTTTCATTTATAATTGTGTCTTTAAAGACAAATTGCACATTTTTATTTTAATTCCCTAAGTAGCCAAGCCTTCTAATCCTCTAATTTAAATCAATATATGCCCAATTAAAACAACTGGTTTAAGAAATTCATATTTTCATCAATAATTTAATTCTGCTGAATCCTTCAGCGATCTAATGTATAGTTCAGACACAATTTTTATATTTAAATGACTATTTTTATAGTATCCGATTAAGGATTACCAATAATATTAAAACCCCTATAATGCACAACATCCAGATGGTCGACCTTAAAGGTCAATACCAGAAAATAAAACCCGAGATCGATAAGGCTTTGCTGGACGCCCTTGATAAAACTGCCTTTATACAAGGGCCAGAAGTAAAAAAATTTGAACAGGAACTCGCAGGCTACAACCAGGTAAAATATTGTATCAGCTGCGCCAACGGAACAGATGCGCTTCAGATAGCCATGATGGCACTCGATCTCAAACCAGGTGATGAAGTGATCGTTCCTGCCTTCACCTACATTGCCACCGTAGAGGCAGCAGCTTTATTAGGATTAAAAACGGTATTGGTCGAAGCAGAACCCGGGACATTCAACATTAACCCGGAAGCTATCCGGAAAGCCATCACCGCTAAAACCAAACTGATCGTACCTGTCCATTTATTCGGGCAATGCGCAGACATGGAAAGCATTGTGCAGATCGCTAAGGAAAATAATATTGCCGTACTGGAAGATACTGCTCAGGCCATTGGCGCCCAATACCATTTCAAAAATGGCAAATCAGTATTCGCAGGAGGCATGGGAACTATAGGGATTACTTCTTTTTTCCCCTCCAAAAACCTCGGGTGTTACGGTGACGGAGGAGCATTATTTACCAATGACGAATCTCTTGCCAAAAAAATAAAAATGATTGCCAACCATGGCCAGGAAAAAAAATATTATCATGATATCATTGGAGTAAATTCAAGACTGGATACTGTACAGGCTGCCATATTGAGTGTGAAGCTTAAATATTTAAACCAATATATTAAAAGCCGCCAGGAAGCTGCCGACTTTTATGACAAAGCATTAGGCAACCATACCCATTTCGGTATTCCTGAAAGATCAAAAGACTCCACTCATGTCTTTCATCAGTATACGCTGAAAATAAAAGACGGAAAGAGAGATGCACTCAAAGCGCATCTTGAAGCCAAAGGTATTCCGACTATGGTCTATTATCCCGTTCCGATACATCTTCAAAAAGCTTTTGGATCGCTGGGATATAAAAAAGGCGATTTCCCGGTTTCCGAAAAACATTGCGAAAGCGTAATTTCGTTACCAATGCATACGGAATTAACCAAAGAAGAATTAAATTACATTATAGATAATATTTTAAATTTTTTTAAATCATGACATATTTTGCACACGAGACAGCTGTAATCGATGAAGGCTGTAAAATAGGAAAAGGCACTAAGATATGGCACTTCACTCATATCATGTCCAACTCAGAAATCGGAGAAAATTGCAGCATTGGCCAAAACGTAGTTGTTTCACCAGAGGTGAGATTAGGAAAAAATGTGAAAGTTCAAAACAATGTTTCTATATATACTGGCGTAATATGCGAAGATGATGTTTTTCTGGGACCTTCCATGGTTTTCACCAATGTGATCAATCCGAGAAGCGCTATTAACCGCAGAGGAAACTATGTTAAAACTTTAGTAAAACGAGGCGCGAGTATCGGAGCCAACGCTACGATTGTATGCGGAAATACCATAGGAGAGTTTGCTTTTATAGGTGCCGGCTCTGTTGTGACACATTCTGTTCCTTCCTATGCACTGGTAGTTGGAAATCCGGCAAGACATATCGGCTGGATGAGCGAATTCGGACACAAATTAAAGTTTGATGAAGAAGGAATAGCCATTTGTCCGGAAGGAAATGAGAAGTACAGACTTAAAGACAACAGAGTGTCAAAAATAGGAAAGTAGCAATTAGGAATTTTTAGACTTATACTCTTCATAAACCTGTTGGATTCCTTCCTTCAGGTTTATTTTATGCTTCCACCCAAAGCTATGAAGGCGGGAAACGTCCATCAGCTTTCTCGGTGTTCCATCAGGTTTGGTGCTGTCAAATTTTAACTCCCCTGTAAAACCTACTATATCTTTTATCAAGAGGGCAAGCTCTTTAATGGAAAGGTCTTCTCCTGTTCCTACATTCAGAAAACCTTCCTGATCATAATTCAACATAAGGAAATAACATGCTTCAGCCAGGTCATCTACGTGAAGAAACTCTCTTTTAGGGCTTCCAGAACCCCAGATTTCCACTGAGGGTTTTTGTTCCACCTTTGCTTCATGAAATTTTCTGATCAAAGCAGGGAGCACGTGTGAATTTTTTAAATCATAGTTATCATTCGGACCATAAAGATTTGTAGGCATTGCCGATATAAAATTACATCCATGCTGCTGACGGTAAGATTCGCACATTTTGATGCCGGCAATTTTAGCAATCGCATAGGCATCATTGGTAGGTTCCAGTTTACCGGTGAGCAAATAGTCTTCCTGCATAGGCTGAGGTGCAAACTTGGGATAAATGCACGACGAACCAAGAAATAAAAGCTTCTTTGCCTGATTGACGTATGACTCATGAATGACATTATTCTGTATCATGAGATTCTCATAGATAAAATCTGCCTTATAAGTGTTGTTGGCTTGAATGCCTCCTACTTTTGCCGCCGCCAGAAAAACGTATTCTGGCTTTTCCGTAGCAAAAAAAGTTTTAACGGCTTCCTGATTCCTGAGGTCTAACTCTTTGGATGTTTTTACAAGCAGGTTTGTATAACCTTCTTTTTGCAGCTTACGAAGGATAGAAGAGCCTACCATTCCCCTGTGGCCGGCGATGTATATTTTACTTTGCTTGTCCAAACCAGACTTAATTAAGTTCCAAATAACAAATACCAAAACTCAAACACCAAAATCAAACCCTCGAACCCTGGAATTTGAAATTTGGAAATTGGAGTTTTACTCGTAGTAATTAAAAATTTTATGACCGCCTTCTTTTAGAAATTCATCTCTTCTGAACAACTCCAGATCTGCATGAACCATTTCTTTTACCAAAGCTTTCAGATCATATTTGGGTTTCCATTTTAGTTTTTTCTTAGCCTTACTATTATCGCCGATAAGCAAATCTACTTCTGTTGGTCTGAAATATGCGGGGTCCACTGCTACCACCTGTGTTCCTTTCTTTAGCTGAAAATGCTGGTATTTGCATGACTTTACTATTCCTGTTTCTTTCGCTCCCTTACCTTTAAACTCTACTTCAATTCCTAATTCAGCAAATGCCATTTTTACAAAATCACGCACAGTAGTAGTAACCCCTGTTGCTACTACAAAATCTTCCGCAGTCTTTTGCTGCAGCATCAGCCACATAGCTTCTACATAATCTTTCGCATGTCCCCAGTCACGCTGAGCATCCAGATTTCCAAGAAATAACTTTTCCTGTAGTCCCAGGGCAATGCGGGCAACCCCTCTTGTGATTTTTCTCGTCACAAAAGTTTCTCCTCTTAAAGGTGATTCGTGATTGAATAGAATACCATTCACTGCGTACATACCATATGCTTCACGGTAATTCACTATAATCCAGTATGCATATAACTTGGCTACTGCATATGGCGAACGCGGGTAAAATGGAGTAGTTTCTGACTGCGGCACCTGCTGAACCAAACCATAGAGTTCAGAAGAAGATGCCTGATAAATTTTAGTTTTTTTAGTAAGGCCAAGTAATCTTACTGCTTCCAGAATTCTCAACGTACCTATACCATCTACATTGGCAGTATACTCAGGAGTTTCAAAGCTTACTTTCACATGAGACATAGCTCCGAGGTTGTAAATCTCATCCGGCTGCACTTCCTGGATAATTCTTATAATATTGGTAGAGTCGCTCAGATCGCCATAATGTAATTTAAATTTTACATTTTTTTCGTGAAGGTCTTTGTATAAATGATCGATACGGTCAGTATTGAATAGAGAGGTTCTTCGTTTTATTCCATGCACCTCGTAGCCCTTGCTCAATAATAATTCTGCAAGATATGCTCCATCCTGACCTGTTACACCTGTGATTAATGCCTTTTTCATTCAATAAATATTTATGCAAATCTAATATTACCCATGAAGCAAAAAAAAATATTTTCTTAATTATTGATTTTTTCAACCTCCAGTTAAGTCTTAAACTTAAAAGAGCACACAATAATCATAGCTTGTCCCGTCTTTGCGGGATTAATCCGCTTAATCCTATCAAATCATGGTCAGTTTTTCATATACTTTTTGTGCCAGTAATTGAAGACTAGTAATCCCCAGATTCTTGCATGCACATCTCCCGGATCTGAAGAATACAATTTCTGCTTTAAGCGTTTTACTTCTTTTACGTTAAAAATCTGCTGTTCCTCGATAAATTTATCACTTAGCAAATCATCCTGTATCAGTGACTTTAATTCACGTCTAGTCCATTTCAGCAATGGAATTTCAAATCCATGTTTGGGCCTGCCATATAATTCTTCCGGAAGAATTTCTCTGAATGAATCCTGCACTATCCTCTTCTTTATTTTGCGATTGATTTTGGAAGAAACAGGCAGCGAAAAAGCAAAATCCACTACCCTGTGATCCAGGAAAGGGACACGTACTTCAAGACCATTTGCCATCGACATCATATCTACTTTCACCAGCATGTCATTGGCTAAAACCAGATCCATATCACTCCTTAATACTTCATTAAGATCTCCGTTTGCAGTAAAATGCTTGAGAATATTTCCTTTAAAAAACTCATACTCTGAATACCGTAAATTAGCTTTGCTTTTTTCTGATAATAATAAACTCACCTCTGACTCATTGGCAAAGCCACACCATTTCCAGTAACGATCTTTGGCGCTGAGTTTATTACCTTCTGCCAGTCTGTGAAATTGCCTGATCCTGTTGGCAAAAAATGCCCCTCGGGATTTTGGCAGCATTTTCCATAAAGGCGCCAGCATGGTTACCATATTCACCGCAAAACCTCCTTCTCTTACCCTCAATTCTCCCAGGTGTTTATTATATCCGGCAAACAACTCATCTCCACCGTCACCTGATAAAGCTACTTTGACATGCTTTGCAGTATGCCTGCTTAAAATATTCACGGCAAGGGCAGATGAATCGGCAAAGGGTTCGTCGATATAATCGAGCGTGGCAAATAAATGATCAAAGAGATCATCATTGGTCAGAGAGAACACCGTATGCTGCGTGCCAAATTTTTTAGCTACCAGATTGGCATATGATGTTTCATCAAAGAAGGATTCATCTTTATATCCTATCGAAAAAGTATTCAGCTTATCTGTATACCGCGAAGCAAGCGCCACTACTACGGATGAATCAATGCCGCCGCTCAAAAATGCGCCGAGAGGAACATCCGAAACCATTCGCAGGCGCACAGATTCCTCCATCAGGGATATAAGTTTTTCCTTATGAGTATCATAGCTGGTATCGTTGGCAGCGACTTTTTCTCTGTCGTAAGGAATGGTATAATAAATTCCTGTGTCAAGTTTTTTCTTTTTGACAAAGAGATAATGTCCGGGCTCTAATTTATGTATGCCTTTGAAAATAGAATAAGGTGCAGGAATATAATTAAGCTGCAGATAGCTGTAAAGAGATTCGTAATCAATTTCTTTGGGAATATTATAAGCCAGCAAAGATTTCATCTCCGATGAAAAAATAAATTTATCTTCATCATAGAAGTAATGCAGAGGCTTGATCCCCATTCTGTCTCTTGCAAGAAAAATGGTTTTTTCCTGCTTATCATAAATGGCGAATGCGAAGAATCCTACCAACTGATGCAGGCAGCCCTTACCTTCATGAATGTATAATTTGAGAAGCACTTCTGTATCGCATTCAGAAGTAAAGGAAACTCCTTTGTCTGCGAGTTTTTTTCTTAGTTCTTTAAAATTGAAAATCTCCCCGTTGAAAACGATAACATACCTTCCCGATTCATCTTTCATCGGCTGACTTCCCTGACTGCTGGTATCTATAATCGACAATCTTCTGTGCCCCAATCCCACAAAGTCATCCAGGAACGTACCTCTTCCATCAGGCCCCCTTTGAGAAAGCTTATCTGTGGCTTTCGCAAGATTGACCATGTAAAAGCTACCTATTTGATTAAAGGCGTATATCCCGGTAATGCCGCACATACTTATATTTTATATCCTTATTTAATATCATATCAAGCAATAAAACAATTCCATTTTAGTCCCAATTTTAAGAATTCAATAGAGTCCTTTTGCTTTTAAAGAATCATTTAATATGCTTGAAAATATATTTGCACCTTTTGTGTTCAAGTGAGTTACGTCTTTCCAAAGATAAGCGGAGGACAGAGCAGGAATAACCGAAGAGCTAAAATTGAAATATATTATCCCTTCATCAGCAAGCTTTTTATTTGCTTCGTAATCCATGTTTTTATGCCAGGAGCCGCCATAAAATGGCGATGTATAACAGATTAAAGTTATATTATTCTTTCGGCAAATCTCTCTCACGTGATTGAAATACCGCCAACCAATGTTTTCAATATGATAATCTTCTACACGCTTTATGTTTTCGTCAGTATCTTTTTCAACATTGATAAAACCATTCACTGTATTTAAACTATCATCAGGGGCAGGGTCATTCCCCTGAAACCCTTTGAAGGTATTTACATAATGAGAATTGATCAAAATAATATTATTTTTAATTATGGAAGGAAGGATACCATTAAATTTATAACATGAAAATCCTTGCTTAACAAATTCATACTTGTCGACACGATCAAGCTCAGATTTTACATATTGATTTGAATGATAGTAATATTTAAGGTATTGTATTTCTCTGGTTATAAAAGAGTCTTTTAAAAAAATACTGTACGGCTCCAATTGCAATAATAAATATTTTGAAGGCAATCTGCCTTTTTTGTCTAACACATCTAATAACGCTGCCTGATAAGCTATTCCCATACCATTGTGAGATAAATTATAGCATGAAACATCCATGCTATCCGGAACCAGATGGTTTCTTGACCTGGAAGATCCCATTGCCAGCATATCAACTTTGTTGTAAGCAAGATAATAATTGATATCGCCTCCAGCCATGCCTTTCAAACTCTTCAAATACATTTTGTCAAGGACAAAACCCAACATCCGGTCTATCGCAAATACAGTAATTATAAATATGCCAAAAAAAAGGATTGTTTTTCTTATCA
>JAIERY010000305.1 GCA_019746425.1 Cytophagaceae bacterium | reverse complement strand
AAGGAGAATCTATTGGAAGGCTTTGCATTAAGTAAGGCAGATACAAATATCGCCTTTGACAGCATTACCTCTGAACTCTACAAAGTAGATTTAGACGACACAAAAAAAGAACACACACCAACTTTCGTAAGGCTGGATGGCGATGTAAAGGAAAGTGTAATGGCGTACATACTTGATCCTTCAAGAAAAGAAAGTCGGATTAAAAACTTTACCAAACGGATTATGGATATTATTGGCAACATGTATCCAATTCCTGATAAAGAAATTGAAAAATATATCAACCGGATTTTAGAAGATTTTAAAGATGAACAGTTCGGGGATTTTGCAAATAATGAATACACGTATACTGACAAGATAAAGCAGAAGATCAAAGCACTTTCAGAAGCCTTTGCCGAAAAGAAGTTTAAAGAGTTTTTAGACACTGACAAGTTGTTTATAAAAAAATCTTTCGAGTTGCCGAAAAGTATTTCACCTGGAGATACTTCTAAAGACATTACAAAATCGCTTTATGAAAAAGAAGGAAGTATGAATAATTTTGAAGAGCGTGTAATCAATGAGATAGGCAATATGAATAACATTGCTTTCTGGACAAGAAACATTGAGCGGAAAGGATTTAAAATTAATGGTTTTGTAAATCATTATCCCGACTTCATCATCCATACAAAAAGTGGTAAGACAATTTTATTGGAAACGAAAGGCGACCATTTGGATGCAGAACAAAAAATAAGACTTGGAGGACTTTGGGCAAGTAAAGCCGGCAATGATTATCGTTACTTCATGGTTTACGAAAGGCGGACAGTTGACGGAGCATATAAACTGGAGGATTTTTTAAATATTATTAAAGACATTTAGTCCAACCCACAGGTGTAAGCACTTACCGCATCCGCTCAAATCCACCCGCAAACCTAAGCTGCGGTAAGAGCTTCCACCTCTCCCGCCCGAAGCGCACTATTCAAGCGTCTGAATAAAAGGATAAGATCGCCTGTGCATAACATTGTGTATAAAATATGCCGGGCTGATGATGTTAAGAATAGAGTACTTCTTCTAAGTCCCGCACGTTTTTATTATTTTAAAGGCGTGCGGGGTTCGGTGCATGCGGATACTTTGACACTTTTAAACCCGGCACATTTTATACACTAACCGTTAGCAGTAAGCCACCTGACGACATCCCGGCAGACAAAAAACCGTAAGACAATTATATGATTTTCGAAATAAAAAAAGGCAAGGCGACAAAAATCAATCCCAAGGACTTCAAAAGTGAGCTGGAACTTCACCAACTCATCGACAAAAACTTAGAGGAACTTTTTGAAATCAGATATTTAAAAGACGAGCATATTACCGATAAACACGGACGAATAGAAACCTTGGGTATTGACACAAGTAACAGACCTGTGGTTATTGAGTACAAAAAGACAACGGACAAAGGACAGCTTGCGCAAGCAAATAGATACGCAGCTTGGATCCGCCAGAATCCTGACTCTTTCGAACTTTTAGTAAGGAAGAACTTAAAAATTACTGGCGACTTGGACTTTTCGAACATCCGAATAATTTGTTTTGCGCAAGACTATAACATGGATGACAAATGTTTAGCCCCTGTTCTCGGCGCAGAATTATGGAAATACACTTACTATGAAAATGACACTCTGGTAATCGTCAGAGAAGAAGAACCCGAAGACTTAATAAAAAGTTCAAGAGGTAATTCCCCGCAAAAGAAATTGACTGTAACAAAAGAAAAGCGCGAAAACAGACCCGCAAAAACAATCGAAGAACATTTCGAAGGGACTTCCAAAGAACTCAAGGCATTATTTGATGAATACAATAGCGAAGTCCTCGAC
Organism: Cytophagaceae bacterium; assembly: GCA_019746425.1. GTDB lineage: Bacteria > Bacteroidota > Bacteroidia > Cytophagales > Cytophagaceae > JAIERY01. The sequence continues at coordinate 12,494 of JAIERY010000305.1, read as the reverse complement.
ATAAGTTCAGAAATTGAATGCTACACAACGGCTGGCGAAGTTCTGTATAAAACATCCGTGAATTTTGTTGCGCTTGCCGTACAAAAAAGAAATAATCGTTTAAGAATTATTCTTCGTACAAAAGACAATAAAATAAGCGACCCAAAAAAACTGACCGAACAAGTCCCTAAACATTATAGTTGGGGCAACATGACAAGAATTATTTACCTGGACGTTAAAGACATTAATAAAAAATATACAATGGCTGACGTTATGGCTTTAACTCTTCAGGCTTATAAAATAACAAAGTAATAGCGGACACCGACAGAAAAACTGTGTGCGGTGGCCTAACTGCTAACAGCACATTTACACCGCTGGCGCGCGTCTGTGACACCCGCCTTAATAAAATAAATTTTACGAACACTTCTCTTTCTCCCTGACCTTAAAATTTAGTCGGATAATTCCACTTGAAGCTATTCTAATAATTTCCTATATATATTATAATTATCCTCCCCGAAAGTCACAAATATCACCTTTTCGATTTCCTGATTCTCCTTAATAAATTCTCTGACTTCTTTCACGGCAATGACCGCAGCCCGCTCTAAAGGAAACCTGTATATTCCGGTACTGATACATGGAAAGGCAATGCTTTTTATATGATGCTCTCTGGCAAGACGGAGTGAATTTATATAACAGCCTGCAAGCAATTCATCTTCCTTATTTTTACCACCGTTCCATACAGGACCCACTGTATGGATGACAAATTTTGCAGGCAATTTATATCCTTTGGTAATTTTAGCCTGTCCGGTCTTACAACCGTTAAGCATTCTGCACTCCATTACCAATTCCGGTCCGGCTGCTCTGTGTATTGCCCCATCCACTCCTCCTCCACCCAGCAAACTTGTATTGGCAGCATTAACCATCGCATCCACCTGCAACTTTGTGATGTCATCCTGAATGATTTCAATTTTATTCATATGCGATAAAAGTTACGAAACTCAGCACTCTATACTCACCTCTCAGCACTAAAACAACGCCGACACCTGCATTCTCCCTATATGCACCACATCGCTGAGGTCAGACTTTCTTCCCTCATAAGTAAAAGACAACTGTAATCCATTGGATAACCTCTCCTGCCATATAATATTCCAGGTGAAGTTATTTCCCGGCTGCAAAGCTTCCAGCATTTCATAGGCTAAAGCAGTGTTCAAAGAAGAGCCTTTAAAGTCCGCCAGAATTCTGATGTATTTTAAATTCCCATTAATGGTTCGTTGAGAAACTTTGTTCAGCTTTACCTCTACTCCACTTTCATAAAACCGGGCGTTTTCCCCTTTAGCGCCTGCAAAAGAATTCAGCTTATAAGCATAAGAGCCTATTAAAGAAAGTCTGATATTATTTTTAGGCTGGTAAGATGCTTCCGGAGATACTTTATATGTTTCAATCTTATAATTTCTTCCAGAAAGAAAGTCAGACATATTGGTTTTATTTCCCCGCTGAAGCATAAGCCTTAAGTTGGCATACTTTTTAAGATTTACCCTGCTGGTGAATTTCAAATCTTCAATACTCCTCTTCTCAAAACCCTGTGTCAGAAACTGCTTGTTGTCGCTGAGGTTATAATTCATATCCATACCATATTGGGGATTTGACCTGTTGAAGAACAAAGTAGACCGCAAAGATTTTTGTATGGATAGAATATTAATATCGTCTATATTGTAAGACATAGGAAGGAACCTGGCAAAGAAATCGTTATCGGTAATTCTCTTATTCACCGTCCAGGAAGTGATATTGGAAAATCTTGAAACAATATCTTTTAGCTTAGCCTTTCCTCGCCAGTTCCTGGGAGCTGAAACATCCAGCCGGTAACTGAAAGTATTCAGGTATGCTTTGATATATTCATCGGTAGGAATAAATGATTTGATGAATTTTTTATCTGCTGTAAATACTGCTTCAAAAAATTCATTCAGATCCTGCACGCCATTACTGTCAAGATCTTTCCAGAGGTGAGTACCTTGTCCAACAGGCACAGGAATATACACAAATTGTCTTTTTAATTCCCTCCCTGTTCCCGTAGTCATGGTAAGTTCTGAACGAACGTGTCTTTTAAAGAAATTGGAATTCCAGTCTACTCTTCCCAAAACCGTTTCTTCATTTGGAAGCTTGGTAGTTCCTGTAGCTTTATTCTCCAGAAACCTGTAAGTAAAGCTGGCACCTACATCGTGATTTTCGTTGATCGTTTTATTTAATCCGGCATTACTGGTGTTTGCCCTGCTGTCCATTATAAGCGCACCGTTAAAAGGAGTTTTATCTTCTCTAATACTATGATTGGCAAAAAATTTAAAATTTAAAGTGTCATTATTTTTCACATAAAATTTCACTTCGTCAAAATACATAACTGAACGAATGATGTCCCCTGTTGTATCTGAAGTGATTTTATTTTTATCCGTGTTATACATGACACCAGGCACAATATACCTGGAAACATAATGGAGGTTAGTAGTCATCCTGCGCCAGTCTGAGTTTTCTCCGATGCGATTATTCAGTAATAAAAAACCGTTCCCGTTAAAATAAAATTTCCCGATCTTCTGATTCAGACTTGCATACTGCTGCGAGCCATTTACATCTTCGCCTCTTATCCTTCGGACAATTCTATAGGATACATTATTGTGAGGATCTTTAACCAATCCAAGAGAACCTGTTACTATATGATTATCCGCCAGTATAGTCGGATCAGAGCTCCAGTCTCTTTCAAAATTAGCATCGCGGAATCTGTCTATGGGCACAAAAGTTTTTTCATTAAATTCATAATCGAGGCTGCCTGTCCATTGATATTTATTAATAACGAAGCGTCGTCCTGTATTCGCATAACCGACCTTCATGGCATTTCCTCCATTATCACTATCCTCAAGCGGAGAAAATAAATTCAGGTCCTGGCTGCTACGGGCAAATTCGCCAAAGATCCGCTCATTCTTACCTACCTTATATCCCCCTCCTACAGTTACCATTTGCTTCTTTCTCGGTGTAGGAATATTTCTTACGGGCTCATACCTTCCCAGGCCTGCGCCTACAAATACAAACACCCTGCCATTGGCCGTAGAAGTGCTTTGTATATATCTCCCGTTTCCTTGTCCTACATCAGAGAAAGATACTTCATACACCGCCACAGTGGGATCTGTAGAGTATACAAACACTCCGGAGGAGTCTTTATACAGAATTCTGTTTTGAGTAAAGCCTACAGAATCAGCTCCGGAAATAACAGCCTTGGAAAGTGTATCTCCGATCTGGCTCAATAAAAATTTATCATTATCGGAAATATCAATCGTTAATGGATTTCTCGGATTATCTTTTTCCTCATAAAAGCTCACAAACATATCGGCCTTGCGGTAAGTCTGATAATGACTTCCATTTATGATGATCCTGCTGTAATTTCTTTCGGTATATTCAAAATCAATTCTTATTACAGAGAATTTTGTAATCAGAGTATTATTAGTGAAGGTAATCTCTGCCTGGTTGTAATTAATGATATAATCATAATCAAAACCTCTTGTCAGCAATCTACCATCAAGATATACTCTTTCTGAGTTGGCAAGCACAGTAATGAATCTTTCATTGTTGGGGCCTCGCAGCCTGTAAGGCCCCTGCACTCCTTCTATAGGTTCATCGGATTGTCCTTTCGCAATCTGCATCGAAGCAAACTTACCTTTGGATATAGCAACCCCTCCTGAAGTGCTGGAGTAAATGGAACTGTCTTTTTTCAGGTTCACTTCCGCCTGTCCGCCCTGCACATTTTTATAATACCTGAGAAAGTAAGAAGGTTTGTTGCGCATCACAATATCTCCGGTAGTAACAGTAGACTGTTTGAACTTCAGCTGCACATATACTTTATCAAACTCCTGCAACTGCTGGGTATTTCCTTCAGGCTGAAATGGTATGTTCTGATCGGAGATAGCAGCGGTAATGCTTACTTCGTCGGTAAGCCTTCCATCAAGCTGAAGGTTTAAGGCAGAGTTTACAAAAACATTCTGGCTGTTCCCAAAAGAAATTCCCCTGGAAATATTTCCTGTCTTGCTTAAACCTGGCGAAGCGAACAATTCTTCTTTCGTGTCAACCGGTCCGTTTGGCCTGTATGCAATATATTCTTCTTTATAATAACCGGTAGAGTCAAAAGCGGAAATATCTCTGTGGAATCTTTTAGAGCTTAAATTGTAAGGAAGTACAGAGTAACATACAAAAATGGAATCGATACCGGTAACATTTTCAATTTTTCCGGTGCCAGAATTTAAATCATAATTAATATTAACACTCGAGTCGCCATGAATGGCTTTAATAGAACTGGGTAATACGGAGAGACTATCGTCAATTGCAAAAGAATTATCCTTAACCTTTATCCACTTACATCTTTTATTGCTTATCTGGGCATGGCTTAGGAAAGGCAGCAGTATAAAAAAAACTGGCAGTATTTTTAATTTTAAATCCACTCAATCTATTAATGGAATTTCTATAAAGAATGATGTTCCTGTTCCTTCCTCTGTTTCAAACCATATCTTCCCGCCTGCATGCTCCACTCCCCTTTTTGCTACTGCTAATCCAATACCGGATCCGGCAAACTTTGTACTGAAATTGGGAAGAAAAACTTTATCCCTGATCTGCCTTGGTATTCCCGTCCCATTATCTCTTATCTCTATCAAAACCCTGGAATTAATCACTTCAAGACTGACGTTAATTTTTGCACGTCTGTCATTGGGCACCGATTGCTTACCGTTAAGGATAAGGTTGGTGAATATGCTACTCATTAACTGCTCATCTCCCAACACAAAGTACTCACCTGCGGGTATATCAGTTTCAACGTCTACATCCTTGTCATTGTTGTGCAAAGCGGCGGTCTTGGCCAATACAGAGGATATTTCAAACCTTTGGGTTTTGGGTATTGGCATTTTGGCAAAAAGCGAAAAAGAAGTGGCTATCTCATTGAGATTATTTACCTGATCAAGCAATACATTGAGTGATTTGTTCGTTATTTCAGGATCCTTCGCTTTACCTTCATCTATAGCCCGCTGCAGATGCTGAATGGTTAACTTCATAGGCGTTAGCGGGTTCTTGATCTCGTGAGCGACCTGCTTAGCCATTTCCCTCCATGCAGACTCCTTTTCACTTTTCGCGAGAGCTTCTTTACTTTCTTCCAGCTTTACAAGCATACGATTATATTCTCCAACCAGCAGTCCAATCTCATCTCCCGAATTCCATTCGATAGGCTCATTTTTTTCAAGGGTTGTTTTCTTCAGCTTCTGAGTAATGATTTGAAGTGGATAAGTAAGAATGTGAGAAGCAAAATATGAAAGGACTACAAAGAGAATAAATATGGTGATGAAAATATTTACAATAGTAGTAAGCACTTCGATAATCTGCTTATTTAATTCATTTTTGGATTCGAAGAACGGAATACTTAAAATTCCCAATAGTTCTCCATTCTCTACCGATCGTATGGCTACATATACTACATTATAATTTAAATTTCCTATGGATTCTGACATCATTAAAGTATTATTGGCATTTTCTACCAGGATAGCATAAGCATTAGCATTCATCAGGCGTGAAAGAAATCCCAGATCATAAATCATAGATTGATTAGAAAATATAAGTCTTCCCTTACTATTAAACAGGTTAATATCTGTCTGGGTGTATTCTGATATTTGCATAAAAACATTTTCTACTTTCTCCTTTTCCGAGTCAACTACTTTATTATCCTGGAAATATCCGATCACATTAGAAGAAATATTCTCCGCTTTTTTTATAAATGAATCATTCAGATTATCACTATAAGAAACGGTTATAATACTTAAAGTAGTAATGCTTACGATAAGCAAGGGCAAGAAGAAAGCAATATTTAAGTATATCTGAATTTTGGTTGCATAGTTGACGTTTATTTTTCTAAACCTGAAGTAAACAGCATATATGCTTATAAAGAAAAGTGTCAAGACTATCAGTTTAAGAAAGAAAAAAGAAAAATTGGAAAATACTCTCCGGAAAGAATATTTTTCAGAAGAGATAATAATTATTTTATCGTCAGCGCCTTTTACTCCTACATGATGAAAGCCTTCCCGAATTATGCCATCTTCAAATAAATCTTCGTCCATAAAAGAGTTTAAAGGAAAATTCTTCTTGTAGTTAAAACTGCCAAAGCTATAAGCTAATTTTCCTCCCGAAAAAACTGCATAGTCATACAAGGCGCTTTGCACATGCTTGTCTGTCTTGGTATCGACAAATAATTCCGGATAAAGGCTGTGAGGAGTTGTCTTTTTATTTTGAAGCTCAATCACTATATAACCTACTATAACATCTCCGATTACAACTTTATTTAAAGATATATATTTACTAAATCCACTTTCCGGGTCTGAGAAAAAGTATACATCATTGTAGTCTGTTTTGTAATTCTCCTTCTGATATTTTTCCTGAGCTTCCTGAAAAGAGCTGTAATCAGATTTTTTTTCATAAACCTCCCCTGTTGCATCAAAGAGCGAGACGATCACATTATATTTATCAAAATACTTGGATAAAAACACTCTTTTAATTTTATGCTCTATTACTCCCACTGAGGAGAAAGGGGTAACTAATTTATTCTGAATAAAAGCATCTTTTTTAATCTTCATAGAGGCCTCATTCAATAAAAACTCACCGAAAATATCATTTTTAAATAAGAGATCTGTGGCAAAATGTTTTTTTAAGAAAACTGTGCGGTTATAATTTTCTTCGTAAATAGAATAGGCTGCGACTATCGAACAGATAAAAGCACAGGACAAATAATAGATATATGTGGTATACCTTAATCTTCCTAAGGTTTTTGGCAACCGCAAAGTATAAAGTATAAAGAAGTAAAATGCATTAATGACCAGTAATACCCAGTTAAAGTCCCATAAGAAATAAGAAATCAATGCATACAAAACGGCACCCGCTAAAAATTGGAGGATCAGGCTAAAGTCTGAAGAGGCATTAAGTAATATGAATAGCCTGAAAAAAATATGAGTAAATAAAAAATAAACTACAAATGCCAGAATCAATATGAGAACAGATATGATCCTGAATAAATTATAATTTAAATCATAGGTTATATCCAGGCTCCACTGTGAATGATAAGAAAGCGCTCCTACAAGATTAAAAACAGCAAATAGGGCCAGGAAGGAAAACAAGATTAAAAATACGGATATAAAAGCTTTAACCCGTTTATTGGTTTTTATTAACTTTATAAAGAGAATGCTATTGCAGTAATTATTAAACAAATACCAGGAGAATAATAACAAAACAATAATGTTAAAAAGCACATCGCCAAGCGAAGGAGAAATGTAGGATGAAGCAAAATATTTTGAATTGAATAAATCAAAGTCATGCAATGAAAATGGAAAACCAAAGAAAAGCATGCCTCCCCTTATTATAATTAACCCAAAGAATAAAGTAGCAATACTAAGATCCGTTCTCTTTCTTTCCTTCAGGTACAGCACAAATCTGCCGAGGTATAATATGAGACACACAATGCCAGCCAGCGATAGACAGACAACCAGCATCACATTTTCATTCTTATACAAGTGATCTTTAGGAAATTCTACAGCAAACAAAAAAACCCCTTTTGAAGAAATAATTTCTGCCCCTGTAATCTGTGCCGTGGTAATTTTAAAAGGGACATCTCCGAATATTACTTTATTCAGCCCTGAACTTATATAATCATTCTGAATAGAATATTCTTTTGACAAAGGAAGAAAAATGAAAATCTCAAATACGTCTCCTCTTGTCCTGACAAAGTCGGAATGGACTATGTATTTCCCATTGTTCAAATCTACATACTTAAAATCATAAGTACCCTTAAGTGATTCATAACTGGGAGCTATGGTATTGTCAGACCAGAAATACAGGTTCTTATTCCTGTAAACGAAATAAGGGTAAACAGAAGGCTTAAGGAGTTTGGAGAATGTAGGTTTTTCGCTGGTGAGTATGATCTGTCTTACTTCTTCGCACTCTTCATCAAGAACTTTCAGTTCCTGGTTTATTTTAGAGGTAATTTTCTGTACAGGTTCCTTATCTTGTTTTTTTTCTCCCTGTTCAATAAAAAAGTAACGTGCAGTAAATACTAAAAAGAAAAATCCGAGGGATATGAATAGAAAAAAGTGCTTTGTGAGGAGAATTTTTTTCAAGTGATTCCGCTATTGCGTGATTTAAAGCAAGCTATTCCTTTCTTTTAAATCTTCTTCTGATTATATCTTTAATAAAGTTTTCTTTTTGAGAATCCTTTACACTGTTCTTATACCAGAAATAGGCTATTACTCCGAAAATCAGGTATGGAAAACTCATTAAATAAAGAATACCTGTGTTTAGTCCTCCGGCCAGATCACTTGATTTATCGCGAGCCTGTTCTTCAATAGTTGCCTTACACATGGCACATTGAGCAGAAGCTATTTCAGGGAATAATATGATTACCAAAAACAATACTACTGCGATCAGGATATTTCGATGAGAAGGTTTCATATGGCTTAAAACGGATAATAGGGACTTATCATCAAATATACTAAAACTCCGGTAATTGCGACGTATAACCATATAGGAAACGTCCATTTTACGATTCTGGTATGCTTTTTATATTGTCGGGAAATACCGAAATAAATAGATAACAGCACAAAAGGAACTACTACAGCGGCCAGAACTATATGGGTAAGCAGAATTATATAATAAACATATCTCAATCCGCCTGCTTCCTGTTTTTCAATATCCTCCAGTACCCCATTATGATTAATATCCCCAAACCTGGATTCATACCCCTGGGAATGATAAGCAACATAGGAAAGAAGGAAAATAGTGGACAGAGCGAAAGCGGTGATCATGGCGGCAATATGCAACCTCTGCTTGCCTTTCTTAATAAATATAAAACCTGCAATTAAGCATGTCGCAGTGGCAGTATTAAGTATGGCATTCAGAAAAGGCAGGGCTGTAGCATCAAAATTTATGATTTTACCAGCCTCAGGAACATAAAACAATACCGCTACAAGGGCCGGAACCACGACACTCAGGACACCAATGATCCAGATAAAGAGATTATCGTACTTTAACGTGTCATTTTTTTTCATATTCTTCGAGTAAAATGCTTACTTCTGTAATTAACCGGTCAACATCCTTCTTAGAAGTACCATCATAAAATCCCCTGATCCTTCCCTCCTTATCCACTAATACAAAATGGTTATCGTGAATAAATTCTTCCTTACTGTTTTTATCTTCCAGGGCATTCAGAAAGAAACCTTCTTTCGCAAGTTTATATAAAGAGTCTTTACTGCCGGTTAGAAAATACCACTTATCCGGCACTGCCCTGTATCTGTCTGCATAAGTTTTTAAAGCGGAAGGTTTATCATTTTCCGGATCCACTGAGAAAGACACAATTTTGATCTCTTTATTCTCTCTGAAGTAATCCTGCACACGTGTTAGCTGAGAGCTCATGTCTTTACAGATGCCCGGGCATCGGGTAAAGAAAAAATCAGTCACATAAATGGATCCTTTCAGATCTTTATTGGAAAAATATTGAGAGTCCTGGGTTAAAAATTTAAAGTCCGGAATATGATGGGCATCTGTGATTACATATTCATCCCCGACAAGGTTGGAATCATAGGCAAAATAAACAGGGATTTTAAATTGATTGTTGCCGAATTTATAAAGGAATAATAAAAGAAAAACCGGTAATACCAGCACAATCGCAAGTATACCGGCTTTAATGTATTTTTTCATAATTATTCCCCCTTGAGCATTCCCCAAATATCTCTGAAAGTCTCTACCGAACTGCCTTCTGCCAGCATCGCGACAATAAGCCAGACAATAAATAACATTGGAATAACTATAGATAATATCAGAACTTTTACTTCATATTTTAAGTGCATGAATTCACCAACAATGAAAAAGGTTTTGGCAAATGTCAATACAACGAATATTGAAGTTAGCAAATGCCCTCTATCCATCGCAAAAGCAAGAATAAATTCAATAGCTGTCAGAACAGCAAGAATAATCATCGTCTTCCAGATCTTCCAGATTTTGACAGTGTCTCTTGGCTGAACTGTTACAACATGTCCATGGTCGTGATGTGCTTGTGCCATATTTTTTAAATTTAGTGATTTGGTGATTGAGTGATTGAGGATCATAAATCACTCAATCAAATATCACAAAATATTTTTTATACCAGATAGAAGAATGTAAATACGAATACCCAAACAAGGTCTACAAAATGCCAATATAAACCAACTTTCTCTACCATTTCATAATGTCCTATTCTTTCATAAGTGCCGATACAGATGTTATAGAATACTATTACATTGATAACCACACCGCTTAATACGTGAGTTCCGTGAAAACCTGTGATAAAGAAAAATAAATCAGCAAACAAAGGAGGTCCATATTCATTCATGGTTAAATTAGCTCCTACTACTTTAGAGCCATCCGCCAGGATTCTTCCCTCTTCGCTTCCGGTAATAAAGATTGTCCACTCCCATGCCTGACAGCTTAAGAAAGCTAATCCGCCAAGGATTGTCCATAGCATCCATTTCTTAGCATCTTCCTTATCCATTCTTTGTCCTGCTTCTACCGCAAGTACCATGGTCACAGAGCTCATGATAAGTATGAATGTCATTAATCCCACGAACAGCAAAGGTAAATTTGCATGTGTGAAAGGGAAGTGAGTAAATACTCTTTCAGGGATTGGCCACCACAGATCAGAGAAAGTAAAATCCTTGACTTTACCTCCAAAAATATCGTGACTGAATCGGCTGAATCCGTAAGTAACAAGCAAACCAGAAAAAGTAAGTGCATCCGACAAAAGGAAAAACCACATCATCAGTTTTCCATAACTGGCTCTAAGAGGCTCTACCCCTCCATACCAGAGTTTCTTTTTGTCTACAATTGCTACTGTTGTTGCCATAAGTAATTTTTTTGAAAATTAACGGTTAACTAATAAAAATACAAATAAATAAACCCAAAGTCCGCCTAAAAAATGCCAGTAAGTTGCACACATTTCAAGGGCCACAAGGTTTTTAGCATGAATGTTAAATGATAAACTTTTACCAAACACCACGATCAAAAATATTACTCCCCCGATCAAATGACACCAGTGAAGTCCTGATAAAAGGAACAATATCGATCCTGACACATTGCCTGATAATTTTATTCCTCTCTCATACAAATCTGTCCAGCAAAAATACTGTCCGATTAAAAATGCAATTCCCAGGATAGTTGTAATCAACAGAGCCATTTTTAGCATTTGAAACTTATCTTTCTTTGCAGAAAGATAAGCCCAATGCATGGTGGCGCTGCTTATTATTATTACGGCAGTATTTACCCAAAAATAATTGGGCAAATCAAAGTCATGCCAGTTTCCTTCTGCTTTTTTAACGATATAATAACTGGTCAAGGAAGCAAATATCATGATCACGGTAACCAGAAAAAGCCACAATGCAAACTTCTGCGGATGCATTGAAAGAGGTTTCTTCGCTTTATCTTCATTAAATGCTGCTGTCATCATTTTTTATCAAATTTTGTTAAATAAAAATGCAATCTGAACTATTGGCAGATAAAAAAATGATCCGAACATAATATACAATGCAGCCTTATTGGTGCATTCTTTCATCAGATAAAATGTCTGTGCAAGGAAAAGGATGCCGCATATCAAAGCAATCATGGCAGATTCAATTCCGGTCATACCTAATACCCATGGCATGAAGCCTAGTGGAATCAGCAGCAGAGTATATATCATTATTTTAAAAGCAGTATTCATGTCTTTTCCTCCGGCAGAAGGTAAAAGTTTTATACCTGCTTTTTTATAATCGTCATCCAATACCCAGGCAATTGCCCAGAAGTGCGGGAACTGCCATATAAACTGAATGGCAAATAAAATCCCCGGCTCTAAACCATACTGATTGGTTACTGCTACCCATCCTATCATTGGCGGTAATGCGCCGGGAAAAGCGCCTATTAAAACTGCCACCGGACTCTTCGTTTTCATCGGAGTATATGCAAAGGCATATAGCAGCAGAGAAAGTAATGCAAGAGCCGCAGTATTAAAATTAAAGAAACAGGCAAAGATAAAGATCCCGGCAAAACCGGTAATCATTGAGAATACTAAAGCTTCTGTAACGGAAATTACTTCTTTAGGTAAAGGTCTGTTCATGGTTCGCTTCATCAGCTTATCCAGGTCCTTTTCCATGATCTGGTTAATTGTATTGCTGGAACCCGTTACCAATAACCCTCCTAAAGAAAATAAAAGAATTTCAGACCATACGTTTTCGCTTTTAGCTCCCAATGCATACCCAACGCCTCCTGAAAACACAACTAATGAAGCCAGTCTGAATTTAAAAAGCTGAAAATAAGCTTTCATTTTTTCAAGCTGTTGTACCAATAAAATCTGCAGATTGATTTTTCCTGCTAACATCTAATTCTACTTTAACACATTTAACCACTTGATTTAAATAAATTTAATTCAATGTCTTTTTTTCTTCTTTGATGTC
>JAIERY010000084.1 GCA_019746425.1 Cytophagaceae bacterium | reverse complement strand
TTCACTCTTGGTACATTTTTGTACGGTTCGATAAAGCGGCTGCTATCCAGCTGATTGTTAAATCCGCCAATGGAGGCTGCAAGGCCAAGATTTCTGAATATGTAAAAACCTACTTCAATCTTTAAATGGCCTCCGGGCAGTGCATATCCTGCTTCGGGATTGGAAATGTTAATGGATTTAAAGTCTCCCATAGGCATGCTGGAGCCTAAACCTATTCCTAAATAGTGGGGAATTTTAGGAGGGAATATTTTTTCTGTTCCATCCTCATACCTGATTTTAACTACCTCCTGTATTTTTATCTTTTGAGAAGAGAATTCGGGGTCGTCAAAAGTTTTAAAGGTGATTTCGTTTTTATCCACTTCAATGACTTTGCTTTTAACTTCTTCTCCATTTTTTTTAAAAATAACATCCTGGGCAAAACCGGCTGAGGTGTAAAATAAGCTACCAATAATAAGGATAAAAAATGCAGTACTTTTTCTCATATTCTAAATTTTCGCAAAACAGCCCCCCAAGTTAATAATTAAATCCCAGAATAAAACCCTGCTAAAACTTAAGCAAAGCATGTACTACGGGGAAATTTCAAACAGGTTTCAAATTGTGGAAAAACAAAATTGTAAATATTTGGTTATAAGTATAATTATTTCTACTTTTATCTTTTATTAATAATATATAGTAATATAAAAGGATGAATGTCGTGTTAGAGTCCTATATAGTATAATTACACATTTATTAAATCCTATAAAGATATGAAAACACAACTACTTGCCATTGCCGCAATTTTTGTAGTTCCCCTTAGTTTTTCGCAAAACCTGCAAATTTCAGGGGGTAATAACTTTTCTGCCGCTGTTTGCGATAACCAGCAGGTCTTTGTATGGGGTGCCAATTCTTCCAACCAATTAGGGATTACGGCTGGCGATGTTCCGGTGGCAGCTGCCTATAGCAATACTCCTACATCTGTACTTCGTGGAAATGTCAGCAACGTAGCAGGAACTACAACTTATGGTAACCTGCCCGCTATCCGCCAGGTAGATGCAGGATCGGGAGCACATGTTTTGGGCTTATCCTGTGCTAAACAAGTCTGGGCATGGGGAGATAATACCAAAGGCCAGTTAGGAAGAAATACTTTAATAACCAGCGCTGTTCCACAAAGAGTATTACGTGGCACTCAGGCAGCTAATGTGAATGCCAACGATCCCAATGGTATTTTTTTAAATAATATCTTTTATGTATCAGGGGGCAATAACTCTTCTTATGCTTTAGAAACCACTACCGGAAGAGTATTGGCCTGGGGCGAAAATACAAATGGACAACTCGGAGATGGTACCACCACAGACAGGCCTACTCCGGTATATGTTCTTACTGCTGCAGCTACGCCTTTAACAAATATTGTGCAGATTGAAGGGGGAGATAACTGTGCCTATGCATTGGATATCAATGGCAACGTATGGTCATGGGGGGATAATAATGGAAATGTATTAGGGCGTCCCGGAGCAGGCATTCAAAGTTATGCTGCACGTGTAGTACAGGGAGATCCCAATAATAATGGTTATTCTGGTACCCCAGCACCCACTGTATATTTGGGCGGTATAGTGCAGATCTCCGGTGGAGATACTCATTGTCTTGCACTTGATGCCAATGGAAATGTATGGTCATTCGGTGGTGACTGGGGTGAAGGTCAGTTAGGAAGAGCGGGTGGATCAGTATATCAGGATGATGCGCGTAAAGTTTCTATTCCCGGATTAGGTACTTATGCGACTGCTGCCAATCAGTTTTTAGGTAACGGAACGGATGGTAAAGCTGTATATGTTTCTGCCGGTCAGGCTGTATCGGCAGTAGTAATGGCTAATGGTAGAGTAGTTACTTTTGGGGGAAGAGGTTTATATAACTCAGGCGCTACTCCAACTGCGCCCGCAGGTTCTATTGCCTGTCCTGCTCCGGCAGGGGATATGATTGTAGCGGGTTCCTTAGGAGATAATGCAACAGATTGTAACTCGGGAACATGTAATGGTAAGGCCACTATGTTTAGCCGTACACCTGTATATGTTCGTGATGCAACAGGAGCAATTTTAACTGGTATCACTCAGGTATCTGATGGTGATGCATGGTTTTATGCTATTTCTTCAAGTGGCACTGCTTATGCCTGGGGATGGAACAGACGCGGAGAACTTGGACTTGGAGATTATTCAGACAGGTGTCGAGCCGTACCATTTACCTTGCCAGCAGGCTGTACTTTTTCTGATCCTTGTCCGCCAAAACCAAATTTAGGTGCAGATGTAACAACTTGTCCTGTGTTTTCCACTACTCTGAATTCTAATGTGCCTCAAACATATAGTTCATGGAAGTATACATGGGAATATCGTGCAGGAATGGGGGCTTGGACTACATTGGGCGCTGCGATGGGTAATAATCCGACTTACAATCCAGCAAATAGTTTAGGGCAATACAGAGTAACCATCACCGATAACAGAGGCACCGTTCCATTTTTATGTGCTGCCTGCCCGGTTTATCTGGATACTATAACATTTACAGAAATTGCTAACCCATATACGGTAGATGCCTGTGCAGATAATGCTACCAGTCTGGCCCGGTTTGAAGTGACAGCCCCTTTAGGTACTCAGGTTAAATGGTATACCAATCCTATCGGAGGAACAGCATTAAATCCGTCTGATGTAAATCCAGTGATTACGGTTCCTTTTACCTCTACCAATACGTCTACTCCAGGTTGTGCGCGGGCATTATTTGCCGAAGATGTTACCAGTTTTGCCGGTGTGCTAAGACCTGGAACAACTGTGGCATCTTCACCTTGCGCTGGAGCAGGTGGAACAGAAACAGGAAACAGATCTCCGTTGCAAATTGAGGTAACACAAAATATGACTTTTACCGGACTTAATTTTATCCAGCCCAATAACACAAACCCTTACAGCGCTACTTACTCATTTAGAATTTATGCTAATGATCCTACGATAGGTTATAATTGCGGAAGTTGCACTCCGGCCAACAGCAAATTGGGCGATAGAGGGGCATTGCTTTACACTAGCCCAGGAACTATTTTTGGAGGCCCTGGTAATGCTGGCGATATCGTAAGAACGCTTACTGGAAGTTTTGCTCTAACAGGTACACCAGCTTCTCCAACCAAGTATTGGATAGAAGTATCAGGAGGAGATGTAAAATATTTAAATTGTAACCCGGCTGTTACTCAAACAGGAGTTGCCGTGCCAATTTGGACTACACCAAACGTGTCTTCTCCTGCAGGGATGAGGGGATTGATTGCAACTCATGACGGCAGCCCTAATGGAAACAGTCATTTATTCAATCTTACATTTAATGTCGGTACCGCATATTCCTGTACCCGAATTTTAGTTTGTGTATCTAGTTCTTGTGTGCTTCCTGTAGAATTTACATCATTCTATGTGCAGCCAAAAGGTGCGGGAGCTAAGATTGACTGGACAACGGCCAATGAGAAAAACAGCTCACACTTTATAGTAGAAAAGTCAATCGATGGAAGCAATTTCTCAGAGATTGGAAAAGTAATGGCGGCAGGAAATAGCGCTAGCTCTCTTACTTATTCATTTGATGATCCTAAGTTAAGCGCGGGTACTACTTACTATAGACTTGCTCAATATGATATCGATGGTACTGTACGTTATAGTGAGATACGTTCCCTTACCAAAGACGGGGTAAGTGATGTACAGATAGTTCCAAATCCCAATAACGGAACCTTTATTCTGTCACTTCTTGGAGCTGGTGACGTTGCAAACAAAGTGTCTATTCTGAATGCTCTTGGACAGGTAGTATACATTGCTCCGGAAACCACAGCAAATACAAGAAGTATAGATATTCAACATCTGGCTTCAGGAGTTTACTACCTGCAGGTGACTACTGATGAAGGAACTATTGTGAAGAAACTGGTGAGGGAGTAAAGTCTGAACAGGATTAATTTGATTATAAGATTAACATGATTATAAAAAAATAGCCCCTCATTTTGAGGGGCTATTTTTTTGGGGTTATACCTCAAAAAAAAAGAAAGCCATTGTGCTTCTCTTTTTAAAAAATCATGTTAATCCTTAAATCACATAAATCCTGCTTGTCCTGATTTTTGAACAAGCCATTAATATATTTGATCTACTAGCTGTGTGAACAGAGCCACCCTTCTGATGTCTTTTGCCTGAAACAGAAAAGGTTCTACATCTTTTGCCATTTCTCTCATATCTAGTTTTTCACAATGTTCGAGAACTGCCTTTTTCAAACCGACTTTGTTGTAAATGCCGATTTTCTGTTCCAGGTATTTCCAATCAGGTTCGGTATGCATGCCCAGGAGAAAGCTTATGTCAAAGAAATCGCGGCCCTTATTGCGCTTTCTGTTCAGTACTGCGTAAAACTTCTGAGCTAAAAGAACAGGCAAAGGAGTGGTGAGTATTTCAGTAAAGACATCAAATTTATTGATAAGGATCTTCTCCGGGGCATAGTCATAGTTTTGAGGTTCCGTATCGAGCTGAATAAGTATTTTTTGTTCTTTATGTCCGGATAGTCCTTCGCTGAACAACAATCCCGGGAAACGAACATAGCAATGAAAGGCTCCTTTATGCACCACATTGATATCCGTTTCGTAACCTTCCAGTTCAAGGCTCTTTTTAACCATATAAGAGACCGCAGAAAATTCATTTTTATCTAATCCCTTATTATCAAAATCCAGATCCTCGGAAAATCGGGTATTCCCATGTATAAGTCTTAAGCAAGTGCCTCCCAAAAATACCAGAGAATTCCCGTACTTGGATTCATAAATAATCTCAAGCAATTTGTATTGAAGAAATTCCCGGATGAGAAATTCTCCGTTCTGGTGCAGAGATTCCGGATAGAATTTTTTTATTTCTTTTAAGCTAAGCATTCAGCCATTCTTTAAATTTTGTAAAGCGCCTGTAGAAAGACCGGTTTTCCATTAGTAGTGCATATTGCTCCATAAGGGACATATCTACTGTTTTCAGAATCACATCTCTGTTAAAGCGCCATGCTTCAAAATCTACCTCATTTACTATGGAAGAATCGAGATAAAGTAAATCCAGCAAAGCTTTTTCCGGCTCCGCCAAGCGGATGTGATGCTTCTCTATAAAAGGCATAAGCGTGTATCCGAAATAGCATGATTTCTTTATATTCCGGTAGATGAAACGTATTTCCGGAGTGTCCAGATCTTTTGTTCGCTTTGTAGTAATGCTTGTTACCTGGAAAACACCTTCCGGGATAAATCCATAATAATTCAGGGCAGACTGTAACGAAATGTAAGAAGGTTCAAAAACGCAGTTGGCTGCATACCACCCTAGACTGGTTTCCCGGGATATATCTGTAAAGATGTAGTATTCCCTTACCACTTTTTGCAAATAGCCTTTTTTTTGCCATTCAGTCAGACGCTTCCTGTCGAAGTCTGGGAAGTGTTTGCGTGCATCCTGCACCGAAAAACACAAGAAATGCCGCATGACTTCTTTAAATTTGTGATAAGTTATATTCAATTTATTTCATTTAAGGGTTAAATTTAGCCCATAAATGAAATAAATCAAAATAAAATTACGATAAGTTTTTTATTGGAGCTCTCTAAAAATAATGGCCTTTCAAGAATTGTATGTAAAAAAATAACCCTCATTTGCAGGGCTATTTTTATAATCATGTTAATCCTTTAATCCTCTATATCATAGCCTGTCCCGATTTTTTTTCTGGAGTTCAGACATTTTACACATTATCCGACGTTAGCTTCGCTTTGATATATTCCCTGTTAAGAAGCGCTATATTATCCTGAGAAATAAGCTTTGGACATTCTACCGAGCATGCGCCTGTATTTGTGCAGCTTCCAAATCCTTCTTCATTCATTTGATCCACCATTTTCTCTACACGTTCTTTTCTCTCTACTTGTCCCTGTGGCAGGAAAGCCAGCTGAGCTACTTTCGCAGAAACGAAAAGCATCGCAGAAGCATTTTTACATGCAGCTACACAAGCGCCGCATCCTATACAGGTTGCCGCATCAAAAGCAGCATCGGCATCTTTTTTAGGAATGGGTATGGCATTGGCATCCGGCACTCCCCCTGTATTTACAGAGACATAACCTCCTGCCTGAATGATTCTATCAAAAGCAGACCTGTCCACTACAAGATCTTTCAGTACAGGGAATGGCTTAGCTCTCCATGGTTCTACTACAATGGTATCACCGTCTTTAAAGCTTCTCATGTGGAGCTGGCATGTAGTGATTCCTGATTTTGGTCCATGAGGTCTGCCGTTTACATACATGCTGCATGCTCCGCATATACCTTCTCTGCAGTCGTGGTCAAAAGCAATCGGCTCTTCTCCCTTTTTAATCAGGTCCTCATTCACCACATCAAACATTTCAAGAAAGGACATATCCGGAGATATATTCTTTGCTTCATAGTTTACAAATTGTCCTTTTGACCTGGCATCTTTCTGGCGCCAGACTTTTAAGGTTAATTTCATCGATCCACTCATGATTCTTGTATTTAATTTTATAGTTCTTTTAAGTTTTGGAAGTTGGATGTTAGAAGCTGGAGATTGGAACTCTCGTATCTAACTTTCTAACCTCCAATATCCAGCCTCTATTTATAACTTCTCTGTGTAAGTTTGACATTCTCAAATTTCAGAGGTTCTTTATGAAGTGTATGCTGACCTTCTGCTTTGTATTCCCATGCAGCTACGTACGCAAAGTTATCATCATCTCTTTTAGCTTCATTTTCTTCAGTCTGGTATTCTTCTCTGAAGTGTCCGCCGCAGGATTCTTTTCTGTTCAAGGCATCGTCAACCATCAATTCTCCCAGCTCAAGAAAATCAGCTACTCTGCCTGCTTTTTCCAGACTCTGATTAAATGATTCATTCTCGCCCAATACTTTTACGTTTTTCCAGAAATCTTCTCTCAGAGCTTTGATCATTCCTTTAGCTTTAATCAGTCCTTGTTCGTTTCTTGCCATTCCACAGAATTCCCACATGATCTTACCAAGCTCGCGGTGGTATTCCGTGACTGTTTTAGTTCCATTGATGGAAAGAAGTTTCTTAATATTTTCTTTTACCTTATTCTCTGCTTCTTTAAATGCAGGATGATTTTTATCTACTGGCTTGGTACCAAGCCCTGCCAGGTAATCTCCCAAAGTATAAGGTATTACAAAGTACCCGTCTGCCAATCCCTGCATCAATGCGCTTGCACCTAACCTGTTTGCTCCGTGATCGGAGAAGTTGGCTTCACCCAGTGCATAAAGCCCCGGAATAGTAGTCATTAAATTATAATCTACCCATAGACCGCCCATGGTATAATGCACGGCAGGATAAATTCTCATAGGAGTTTTATATGGATTTTCCCCAGTGATCTGTTCGTACATATCAAAGAGGTTTCCGTATTTTGCTCTTACTTGATCTTCACCCAATCTTTTGATCGCATCAGCAAAATCAAGGAATACAGCAAGTCCGCTTGCTCCTACACCTTTGCCCGCATCACACTGTTCTTTGGCATTTCTTGATGCCACGTCTCTTGGCACAAGATTACCGAAGGAAGGATATTTTCTTTCAAGGAAATAATCTCTGTCCTCGTCAGGAATATCCTGAGGATTTCTCTTATCGCCTTTATTTTTAGGAACCCATACTCTTCCATCGTTTCTTAAGCTTTCGCTCATCAAAGTCAGTTTAGACTGATGATCTCCTGTTACCGGTATACAAGTCGGGTGGATCTGAGTAAAGCATGGGTTGCCGAATAAAGCTCCTTTTTTATGTGCTCTCCATATGGCAGTAGCATTGGAGCCTTGCGCATTGGTTGAAAGGTAAAAGACGTTTCCGTATCCTCCTGTGCAAAGCAAAACAGCATGTCCGGAGTGTGTAGTAATTTCTCCGCTTACAAGATCTCTGGTAACAATGCCACGCGCATGTCCGTCGATCATGACAAGATCAAGCATCTCTGTGCGCGGATACATTTTTACTTTGCCCAGTTCTATTTGTCTGCTTAAAGCGCTGTAAGCGCCAAGCAATAATTGCTGTCCCGTTTGTCCTCTTGCATAAAATGTTCTGGATACCTGAGCACCTCCAAAAGAACGGTTGTCTAGTAATCCTCCATATTCACGTGCAAAAGGTACTCCCTGCGCCACGCATTGATCTATAATATTTACACTTACCTCTGCCAGTCTGTGCACATTTCCTTCACGTGCCCTGTAATCCCCTCCTTTGATTGTGTCGTAAAATAATCTATAAACGCTATCCCCGTCATTCTGATAATTTTTTGCTGCATTGATACCCCCTTGTGCAGCGATACTATGCGCTCTTCTCGGGCTATCCTGAAAGCAAAAGCATTTTACGTTGTATCCAAGTTCAGCAAGCGTAGCAGCTGCTGAAGCTCCCGCCAGTCCTGAGCCAACAACTATTACGTCGTACTTTCTTTTATTGGCAGGATTAACAAGTTTAAGATTGAATTTATGTTTGGTCCATTTTTCTCCAATGGGTCCTTCAGGTATTTTTGAATCAAGATTCATATATTAATAAAATAGTATAAAGAATAAGGTATAAAGAATAAAGTTCTAAACTTTAGCATTGATCTTGTTAATTAAAGCTTTTTGAAGATTTACCACCATTTTCTGTAATTCAGTACATTCTCCAATTAAATTTATTGAAGTATCCTTGTCAATAAAACAAAGTCTTTGAGCAATTATGAGCTGTGTTTCGACTTCAAACGTTGAGCCTAAAGCCATACCTAGAAAATTGTTAAAATCTTTATCTGCATTTCTTCCTGCCCCCTCGGCAATTATTGAAGGAATTGATGTAGCTGCTCTGTTTAATTGTGAAGTTAATCCAATTTCTTCTTCTTTTGGAAAAGTAGAAGTAGTCTTATAAATCGACACTGCAAAGTTTAATCCTTTTTGCCATACCTTTAATTCCCGGAAATTATGCATGTCTTGATTCTTTATACTTTCTACTTTATTCTAATTTAAAACATTTTTAATTCATGGTGCATGTACATATATACCGGGATGAGTGCAAATAATCCTGGTACTACAAAGGCAAATCCATATCCGAATGCTTTTATAAATGGAGTATATTTTGGGTGTCTTGCCCCAAGTGTCTGGAATGAACTTGCAAATCCATGGCTTAGGTGAAGTGCCAGGATGATCATAGCTGCAATGTAAATTCCAACCCATAGCGGATCGCTGAATGCCCATACTGCTTCATCATATAATGTAGCAGCCTGTGGCTCGAAAACGCTCACTTTATGAGTCAGGAAAAAATCTTTGAGATGAAGGATAAGGAAAGCGAAAATAGTAAGACCGGTTAACCACATGTAACGGGAGGTGAAGCTGCTGTTTTCAGAAGCATTGGTTACTTTATATCCGATCGGCCTTGCGTTATTATTCTGAATGGTAATGTAAATACCATAAGCTATGTGAATAATGAATCCACCGAAAAGCACATATTCCAAAATCGAAATAAGGATGTTGTCTCCCATGAACTTAGCGTATCCGTTATAAATTCCTTTGTCGTCGCTTAAGAGGAGCAGATTTCCTATTAAATGTTCAATCAGGAAGACTACTAAAAATAGCCCTGATAAGGCCATGATTATTTTTTTACCAATAGATCCGGAAAAAGCCTTCGTAAACCAACTCATTATTTTATAATTTTTAAATGTTTTACTAAAATGTTAAATTGCTCAAATTTAATGGGGGAATGGTTATGATGCAATGAAAATAGTTATTTGGAGCAATTCTAAACAGTACCGCAGATTATATGGTTGGAACTGAGGGTGTAAATCGTAAAACAATCTTTTTAAATTTAATTTTTTATCAGGAATTGACCGGATTATGGAATAATAAGGACTTTTTCCGGTCGGCTTAATTTTCAAACATTCTCCGATAAAACATTTTCCCTGCTCCAGCGTGTAATAAGTAATAAGATCCTCGTTTAATAGCTGCAAATGAGTAAAATGATCAAGATATGGGCATTTCTGATTTTTACCCTGTTTATAGGTGTAAAAAGTCATGCTACGCATTTAAAGGCAGGGGAAATTACAGCAGACAGGATTTCAACCCTGGAATATAAATTTACCCTTATTATCTATACTGATTCCCTTTCAGCAGTGGATGAGACGACAGCTGATTTAAAATTCAGTGATGGAGTCACACTAACCTCTCCGCGTGATCAGAAGATTTATATAGGGAATGAAACATACAAAAACATTTATTTTTTTAGCCGTACCTTTACGGGCTTAGGCACTTACAGAGTCAGATTCCAAAGGGATAACAGAAATGCGGGAGTGCTTAATATGGACAATTCCGGTAATACTCCCTTCTTTATTGAATCAATGGTGAAGATAGGGTTTGGAGACAATGGAAACAGTCCGCCGGCTCTGCTCTATCCACCCGTGGATATTGCAATGGTTGGACAAAAATATACACATAACCCGGCTGCATTTGATCGCGAGGGAGATAGTGTCTCTTTTGAAATGACTATTCCAAGACAGGCCCCTGCTATCAACGTAGCAGGTTATGCCAATCCCAACATTAAGCCGGTAACTTCAGGTAATTTCAGCCTCGATCCTTATACCGGAGATCTTGTCTGGGATGCTCCTGTAGTGGCAGGATATTACAATGTGGCATTTATAATAAGGGAGTGGAGAAATGGAAGAGAGATAGGATACATTGTGCGGGATATGCAGATTGAAGTAAAAGAGCAGGATAATAATGCACCTCGTCGTATTACTCCTGATGATACCTGTGTAGCGGCAGGAAGCCTTATCAATAAAAATATTATTGCTATTGATCCTGATAACAATCAGATCAAAATGAGTTCTGAAAGCGGTGTGTATGATCTGCCGGCAGGTTCTGCCACTTTTTCCATTACCAATCCGCAGCCTAGTCCGGCTACAGGAATATTCAACTGGCAGACCAGCTGTTTGCATGTGCGGGAACAGCCTTATGATGTAATCTTTAAAGTAGAAGATATTCCCGCTTCGGGAACACCTCTTGTAGAAGTAAGGGCCTGGAGCATTAAAGTATTTGGCCCGAGTCCTGATAGCCTGAAAGTAAATCCAGCATCAGGTGGTCTGCAGCTTACCTGGAAGCCATACATTTGTCCGAATGCAACAGTGATGGAAATTTACAGGAAGGATTGTGACTCTTCAGGCTTTATTCCTGATGCATGTACTGCAGGAGTGCCTGGTTTATCCGGTTACAAAAAAATCGGTCAGGTGCCTATCGGAATTACTTCCTATCTCGATACCAGCAATCTGCTCCAGGGATCTTTTTATTGTTATATGATTGCAGCCGCTTTTCCTGCTCCCGGTTTTGGAAAAAGTTATGCATCTGAAGAAGTATGCGCAGATCTTACGCAGGGTGAACCTTTACCAACTAATGTATCTGTTATGGAAACAGATTCCATCAATGGAAAAATATTGGTAAGATGGACACAGCCATTAAATCTTGATGTGTTGCAATATCCTGGTCCATATAAATACAGGGTGCTTCGTGCCGATAGTCTCGCCGGAACCAATTATACTCCGGTAGATACTTTGTTTGCTCTGGCAGATACTATGGTTATTGATTCATCGCTGAATACTTTAAAGAAGGCTTATAATTATAAAGTTGAATTTTATTATAATACCTCTGTATTGAAGGGCACTACTGTCTCTTCTTCAAGTGTTTTTCTTACTGCTACTCCGGGAAATGGACTGATGAATTTATCATGGATTTATAATGTGCCATGGAAGAATGAAGGACAATATCACAGAATATATAAAGAGACTTCCCCCGGTGTATTTACTTTACTGGATAGCGTATTTGTCACAGGGAGTACCGGAAGTTATATTGCTACGGGCTTAACGAATGGCGATACTGCCTGCTTTTATGTAGAGACTTCCGGTGGGTATTGCAAAGACGGACTTCCTGAACCATTGCTGAATAAATCTCAGGTAGCTTGCCAGGTTCCAAGAGACATTACTCCTCCTTGTCCTCCTGTTCTGTTTGGGCCGACTGCATGTATGGATGAAGGCATTACTCAGCTCACCATTAACTGGATTCCGGATCGTTCAGCGGGGTGTAATAAAGACATTAGCGGGTATAATGTGTATTATTCGGAATATGAAGATGAAGAAATGGTATTGCTCGCATCTGGCGTTGCGGATACTTTTTTAATTGACACTGATAACTTTTCACTTGCAGGATGCTACGCTGTCACAGCCTTGAATTATTATAGTATCGAAAGCGCTATGAGCAATAAGGTATGTGTAGATATTTGTGTATACTATGATCTGCCAAACCTGATTTCTCCTAATAAAGACAACCTTAATGATGTATTTAAACCTTTCCCGGTTCCAAAGAATGTAGAGCAGGTGAAATTTTCTGTATACAACAGATGGGGAAAGAGAGTGTATTATTCAGACAATGATATACATCTTAACTGGCCGGGTGTAGCTTCTGACGGGAGTGTGCTGGCTGCGGGAATTTATTATTTCAATGCCGAAGTAAAATTCAAGAGAAGATTGAAAAAAGACGATGAAGTGAAGGTGATTAAGGGCTGGGTACATATAGTAAGGAAAGAAGATGAGCCAGCCACCGAATAAGCCAGTCATTTTATTTGACGGTGTTTGTAATTTTTGTAACAGCAGCGTAAACTTCGTTATTGACAGAGATAAAAATAAAAAGTTCTTATTCGCGGCGCTCCAGTCGGAAGCAGGAAAAAAGCTGCTTAAAGAGTACAACATACCTTTCAAAGAAATTCCCGACTCCGTAGTACTTATCCAGGATAACAAAGCATATCAGAAATCTTCTGCTGCATTGAAGATAGCCTGGGGGCTTGGGGGTTTATGGTCCATGCTGTATGCCTTTATTATTATACCATCTTTTATCCGCGATTTTTTTTATGAGCTTATTGCGAAATACAGGTATAAGCTTTTTGGAAAAAAAGAAAGTTGCAGAATGCCTGATCCTGAAATTAGAACGAGGTTTTTAGGCTAATTCCCTTAAAAAATCTAAATTCGCCCCACTAATTTAAAAAACCCGGATATGAAAGCATATGTATTTCCAGGACAGGGGTCTCAGTTCCCTGGAATGGGTAAGGACTTATACGAAAAATCTGCCAAGGCAAAAGAAATGTTCCGGCAGGCAAATGAGATACTTGGTTTTGATATTACCAAAATCATGTTTGAAGGTACTGAAGAGGAGTTAAAGCAAACTAAAGTTACTCAGCCTGCTATTTTCCTGCACTCTGTAATACTTGCGGCTATTAGCGAAAGTTTTAATCCTGATATGGTTGCAGGTCACTCACTGGGTGAATTTTCTGGATTGGTCGCCAATAAGACACTTACTTTTAAAGATGCACTTACTTTGGTTTATAAAAGAGCTATGGCCATGCAAAAAGCCTGTGAGATTAATCCTTCCACGATGGCTGCTATTCTCGGGCTGGATGATGCAAAGGTTGAGGAGGTTTGTGAATCTATTAGCGGCGAGGTAGTAGTTCCTGCCAATTACAACTGTCCGGGACAATTAGTGATCTCCGGAAGCATGAAAGGTATAGAAATTGCTTGTATAAAAATGAAGGAAGCGGGAGCAAAAAGGGCCTTGCCTTTACCGGTTGGGGGAGCATTTCACTCGCCTTTAATGGAGCCGGCAAGGGTAGAGCTGGAGAGCGCTATCAGGAGCACTAATTTTAATAAGCCGGTTTGCCCGGTATATCAGAATGTGAACGCCAGCCCTGCTATGGAAATTGAGGTTATTAAAAATAATTTAATCGCACAGCTTACCGCACCTGTAAAATGGACACAGTCAGTTCAGAATATGGTTAAAGACGGAGCTAAGATATTTATCGAATGCGGACCAGGGAAAGTGCTTCAGGGATTGGTGAAAAAGGTCGAAGCAGCTGCAGAAGTAGCAAGCGCATAATAAATTAAACATTCTGGTTATCAATATGTTATAAATTGACACGGTAACTTTATAGGGGGTGAACCGTATTAACGGTAGTTAATTCAAAATACCCATAAAAAGTGCAGTTGATTTTTTAACCAAATCAAAAATTCTGGCAGATTATAAATGAATAAACTTATTCAAAGTCTTCCCAGGTGGACAGTGCTCCAACTGGATATATTTATTTGCAGCGCATCACTTTTTCTGGCATATGCTCTTCGATTTAATTTTGATATTTCTGAAGAAATGTGGGGTTCGCTTTTTATGGCCCTGCCTGTAGTACTGATGTTAAAAGGCATATTTTTTTACTATACTAAAAGTTATGCAGGTATCATCAGATTTACCAGTATAGAAGATGCCAAAAAAATCT
>JAIERY010000285.1 GCA_019746425.1 Cytophagaceae bacterium | reverse complement strand
AAAGATTCGATCCAAAAATCAATTTTACTTTCAACAAAGCACAGAAGAGAAAAATTGATATCGTATTAAGTAATACATTTGGTTTTGGGGGACACAATAGTTCAATAATTTTCAAAAAATTCGAATAGCTTGCTATCCTTCTTAAAAAGATTACCGGATCTTTTTAATTTTTCTCAGTCAGCGAAGGAAAAAAAGTTTGCCAGTGCCATAGCGCAGATAATCGGGCAAACCCCTTATAATATTGAGCTTTACAAGCTTGCTGTATGTCACACCTCTGTTGCTAAAGAAACCAGAGCCGGTGTAAAAAATTCCAATGAAAGACTGGAATATCTTGGTGATGCCGTATTAGGCGCTGTCATAGCAGAATATCTCTTCAAAAGATTTCCCTATAAAACAGAAGGCTTTCTTACAGAAATCAGATCAAGAATTGTAAATCGTGAAAGTCTCAATTCTGTCGGAAAAAAAATAGGATTGAGCAAAGTCGTAGAGTTCAATGCAGGAAGAAGTTCAGGAGTTACTCATAAATCCTTATACGGAGATGCACTCGAAGCCCTTGTAGGAGCCATCTACCTTGACAAGGGTTTTAAATCTGCCAAAAAATTTATTCTCCATAAAATCATTCAGCCTCATTTTGACCTGGAAGAAATCGTTCAGGTTAATTTAAACTTCAAAAGTATCCTGATCGAATGGGCTCAGAAGGATAATAAAGCCATCAAATTCACGATCATCAATGAAATGGGCAGCACCCATCAAAAAGAATTTACGGCACAGGTAATCATCGACGATAAACCCATCAGTACCGGAAAAGGCCACAGCAAGAAAAAGGCTGAACAGGCAGCAGCGGAAAAAGCTTGCCAGGAATTGGGATTAAAGTAATAAAGCATAAAAGCCTAAAGCGTAAGGCTCAAAGCTTTTTGCTTTTAGCTTTCAGCCTTACGCTTTAGTTTTGTAAATTGTACCTTTCTCTGTTATCATGAGCTTTATAAAAATAGCAGGCGCAGCTTTAAATCAAACCCCCATGGATTGGAACAGCAATTCTGCCAATATCATTGCCGCCATTGAAGAAGCGAAAAAACAGAAAGTAAAAATTCTTTGTCTGCCCGAACTAAGCATTTGCGGATATGGATGTGAAGATCTTTTTTTAAGCGAATGGCTCCCGGAAAAATGCGTAGACATTCTTCTGCAACTGAAAGAATATTGTGACGGTATCATTGTTAGTTTTGGCTTACCGGTAAGGTATAAAGGAAAGTTATACAACTGCGGTTGCCTGATACAAAATAAAAATATTTTAGGACTCACCGCGAAACAACACCTCGCTAAAGATGGCGTGCATTATGAACCACGCTGGTTTACTCCATGGCAATTCAACAAGAAAGACAAAATAACAATAGGCGGGCAGGAATATGACTTCGGTGATATTACTTATGAGCTGGAAGGAATAAAAATAGGATACGAAATATGTGAAGATGCCTGGGTGGCCGATGAATTGAGGCCGGCTAAAAGGCACTGCGAAAAAAAGATTGATCTTATTTTAAATCCGAGCGCCAGTCATTTTTCATTTGCAAAATCTGAATTCAGGTATAAGCTCATAGTCGGAAGTTCGGAAAAATTCAATTGCACCTATTTATATGCAAATCTTCTGGGAAATGAAGCCGGCAGAATAATATATGATGGCGAAGTATTAATTGCCAGGAATGGAAAACTTATCCAGAGAAATGATCGTCTCTCCTATCATAATGTCGATTTAATTCCCGCAGAAATAAATTTCAAAACGGGTGAAGTAAGCTCCGAAAAACTACTCCCTGATCTTCGTGAAAAAGAATATGAGTTCTGGGAATCTACCACGCTCGCTCTATATGACTATTTAAGAAAAAGTAAAAGCAAAGGCTTTGTGTTATCACTTAGCGGAGGCGCTGACTCTTCTGCCTGCGCTGTGATGGTATCTGAGATGGTTAAAAGAGGGATACAGGAAGTTGGCGTTGTGGAATTCATAAAAAAAGCCAACATACTTCAGAGCGAAAATATAGCAGAGCTTAAAAAATTAAGCGTGGAACAACAGGCAAAAACTATTCTTTCCAGAATATTAATCTGCGCTTACCAAGGAACAAAAAATTCAAGTAAAGACACCTACAACTCTGCAAAAGAACTAGCGGAATCTGTTGGCGCTACATTTTACTACTGGACTATTGACGAGGAAGTCATTTCTTATACTGAAAAAATTGAAAAAGCAATCGGCAGAAAATTAACCTGGGAAAAAGACGATATCAGTCTGCAGAATATACAGGCCCGTACAAGATCTCCTATTATCTGGATGCTTGCCAATATTAACCAGTTCTTGCTGATCACTACTTCCAACAGAAGTGAGGGTGATGTTGGATATGCTACTATGGATGGTGATACTTCCGGAAGCATTGCGCCTATTGCAGGAGTGGATAAATACTTTATTCAAAGCTGGCTGAAGTGGGCAGAGAAAAACTTAAATCAGCCGGGGCTTCAGCATGTAAATGCTCTTACCCCTACTGCAGAATTAAGGCCATTGGAAAGATCGCAGACAGATGAAAAAGATTTAATGCCTTATAAAATTTTAGCAGCAATAGAAAGAGAAGCTATTAGAAACCACAAATCTCCGATAGAAATTTATAACATCTTAAAGGAAAAAAATATTGAAGATAATCCCTTATTAAAAAAACATATTAAACTATTTTTTACTTTATGGTCAAGGAATCAATGGAAGCGGGAACGCATTGCACCTTCTTTCCATATTGATGATTTTAATGTGGACCCCAGAAGCTGGTGTAGATTTCCTATACTCAGTGGTAGTTTTGACAATGAGCTGAAAGAATTGGAGAATTTTAAATAGAAGACTCATATTGATATTTAAAAAAATAAGCATTACAAATCCTTAATCCTGAAAATCCTAATTATATTTACCACCTATGACAATTTTTAATTTTATACTTTGGGATGCCTCTCCTGAAATAGTTCAGCTGGGTCCGGTTTCAATAAGATGGTACAGCATTTTGTTCATACTGGGTTTTTTAATCGGGCAGCGGATATTAATAAGAATCTACAGGATAGAAGGAAAAAATGAAAAAGATGTAGATACCATCACCATCTACATGCTGCTGGCCACTATCATTGGCGCCAGACTTGGCCATTGTCTTTTCTATGACCCAATAGGCTATTTAAAAAACCCTATAGATATTTTAAAAGTATGGGAAGGCGGGCTTGCCAGTCATGGCGGAGCTGCGGGAATTCTTATTGCTACTTTTTTATACTCGAGGAAAGCTACCAATCAGAGTTACTTATATGTTATTGACCGAATTGTCATTACAGTTGCTCTGGCCGGTTGTCTCATCAGGCTGGGAAATCTTATGAATTCAGAAATCATTGGTAAACCAACTAATACACCTACAGCCTTTTTATTTGTGCATGATACTCATAAAATTATTGAAAGCATTGATGAGGATATGATCAAAGATGTGAAGATGAAAGAGAATGGAAGTAAAATTCCTTCGGGAGACAATACAGTCGATCTGGCAGGCATTGACGTAGATATCGTTTTCAGAAAGGGAAAAATAGATAAAGACAGCATAGCTCAATTCTTAACTTATACAATTCCTTCTGTTGGCGCACATACTTCTGAGCATGTTATTTTTCCTTATCCGATTGTACCGGAAATAAAGGAGACAGGAAATGAGTATCATGCTGTTATAAAAGCATTTGCTTACCCCAGGCATCCTTCACAATTATATGAATCACTATCCAGTTTAGCATTGTTTTTCCTGTTGCTTTATGTATACAGCCGCAAAAAAGGAAATACTCCTGAAGGAAGGCTCTTTGGTTTATTCCTTGTAATTTTATTCAGCCTGAGATTTATTTATGAATATCAGAAGGAAAACCAGGTAGGATTTGAAGCGGATATGATTGAGCGGTTTGGAGTAAATATGGGTCAGCTGCTGAGTATTCCTTTTGTATTGGTTGGAATATTTATCTTGCTGAGAAGCTTCAAGAAGAAGAACGAGATTATTTAGTTGACAGTTGACAATAGGCAGTTGGCAATATAAATAGTCTACGTTGCGGCCTCCTTTGTCAATTGCCTATTGTCAACTGTCAACTTATTTCACCGGATCATACCCACTACCTCCCCAGGGGTGACATCTTATAATTCTTTTAAAGGTCATATACCCTCCTTTAAAGACTCCGTGTTTTTTAAAAGCTTCCATTCCATACTGAGAGCAGGTAGGAGAAAAACGACAGGCATTGGGTAGTAAGGGTGAAAGTAAGTGTTTATAGAGCCAAATAAGGCCCATAAAAAGGTATTTAGGCAGGGACAAAAGTATTTTCAAATAAGCCAAAATGTTCCGCATCACGCGATTCAAATAGTATTTATTTTAATTTAATACTAATTTAGCAAATATCATAGAACCCTAGGTGATGTCATCTTACCTGCGACTTTGCATTTTTATTTACCTTTTGTACCAAGTTCATACTGCGCTTTGTCAAAACAATCTATCTGCTGAAGATTCTACCGGCTACATCTATATCAATAAAATTTTAATCGTTGGGAATAAGAAAACGAAATCAAGAATTATCACCAGAGAGCTAAGCTTTAAAGAGGGGGATTCCATAGCCGCTAACAAATTATCTGAAGAAATTACCAAAAGCCGCAACAGAGTTTTCAATACCAATCTTTTTACCAATACAGAGATACAAATAATAGACAAAGGATCACGATACAGAGACGTCGCTGTTATGGTGAAAGAAAGATGGTACATCTACCCTATTCCCATCTTTGAACTTGCCGATAGAAACTTTAATGAATGGTGGCAGGAAAGAGACAGAGATCCTAAGAGAATAAACTTAGGCATACTGTATGTTCAAAAAAATATGAGAGGGAGAAATGAAACGCTGCGTGCTAAATTTCAGCTTGGGTTTACCAAGAAATTCGAGCTGCTTTATTTCTTTCCTTATATAGATAAAAAACAAAGAATCGGAATGACACTCGATTTTTCTTATATAATCAATAAGCAGATCTATTATAAGACAGCTAATCATAAGCTGATTTATTTTGACGGAAATGAATACATCAGAGATAAATTCCGAAGCGGCATTATATTTTCCTACCGGAAAAAATTTTATCAGAGCCATCACGTGGGTATAAGCTACTACCAGAACGTTGTTGCAGATACCATATTGAAATTAAACCCTATTTACATGCGCTCGGGTAATCTCCAAAGATATTTTTACCTGCGCTATACTTTCATCAATGACCTGAGAGATATAACCTATTATCCTTTAAAAGGAAGTTATCTGAAACTGGAAGCTGAAAAACTTGGACTCGGAATTTTTAAAGATATTAATCAGGTGAATTTTAACATGGAGGCTTCTCTATTCAGGCCTGTTGCGAAAAAATTATTTCTGGCAGCCGGTATAAAGCAGAAAGTTTCATTTCCTATCGTACAATCCTATATTAATGTCCGGGCGCTGGGTTATGACAAAGATTATGTTAGCGGTTATGAATTGTATGTAATAGACGGACAGCACTTCAGTCTGACAAAAATCAATCTGAAATATCAGCTGTTTTCCAATATGAAAAAGCATCCTGCAGAGATCAAACCTACGCAATTAGTACCCATAGCAGTTTATCTGAAAGCTTATGCAGACGGAGGTTATGTACAAGACAAGTATATTAATATCGGAAAACTATCGAATAAATTGCTAATGGGCGGCGGTCTAGGACTTGATATTGTATCTTATTATGATTTTGTAATGCGAATGGAATATTCTTATAACATAAGCAGGGAACATGGATTCTTCCTGCACTTCAGATCTGCTATTTAGCGCCAAGCACGTCGTCTATCTCATTCAGTCCTATTTCCTCTTCACTGATATTGTATTCACTGAGCTGGCTTTTGATGCTGGATATGATTTCATGGTAGCTGAATAATCTTGCAGCGATATAATCTTTCTCATTATCATCTGCAAACATTCTCTTCTCCTTTAAGTCGCGGATATTATCCTTGAGAATGGAAATCACATCTTTCAAAAAATTCTTAAAATCCTGGCTGTATTTCATCAGTATACTTAGTTAAAGCACTATGTGCTGCACTGCTTTACCTATTCTTAAAAATAGTCCTATTTTTTCAAATAAGAAACATTTCTCTTTCAGTTTTTAAACATTTTCGTACTTTTAACATTATATTTTTTTATTGTTCGCATCTAAAATTCCTATAAATCATGATTAAGAAAATTTTATCCTTCCTATTAACCCTTTCTTTATCAATACAAATACAACTAAAAGCCGACGAGGGAATGTGGATTCCCATGCTTATTGGTAAAAACTTTGAACAAATGCAGAAGCTGGGAATAAAATTAACCCCGGACGATATATACAACATTAATAAGTCAAGTTTAAAAGATGCCATTGTCAACTTTGGAGGTTTCTGTACCGGTGAAGTGATCTCGAAAGAAGGTTTGGTTTTGACCAATCACCATTGCGGCTTTGATGCAATACAGGCACAGAGCTCGGTACAAAACGATTTATTGTCTAATGGTTTCTGGGCAAAAAGCAGAGACCAGGAATTACCGAGTCCGGGTTTGACAGTTACTTTCCTTGTGAGAATCGAAGATGTTACCAATCAGGTGCTTTCAGAAATTTCTTCTATAAAAGACTGGAATGCCAAAGAAGAAAAAATTGAAGAAGTGGGTGAAGCCATAGGAAAAAAAGCAACGGAAGGAACCCATTATACCGCAGAGGTAAAAAGCTTTTTTGAGAACAATGTTTTTTACATGTTCATCTATGAAGTATACACCGATGTAAGAATGGTAGCAGCTCCTCCCTCCTCGATCGGAAAGTTTGGAGGAGACACAGACAACTGGATGTGGCCAAGACATACAGGTGATTTTTCTGTTTTCAGGATCTATTCCGGAACAGATGGTAAACCTGCCGAATATTCAAAGGACAACATTCCCTTAAAACCTAAATATTTTCTTCCGGTATCTTTAAAAGGAATTAACCCAGGGGACTTTGCCATGGTAATGGGATATCCCGGAGGCACGGAAAGATATATGAGTTCCGAAGGAGTAAGAATGACTTATGATCAGAGCAATCCCATGAGAGTAAAAATAAGAGGAGAAAGACTCGCACTTATGAAACAGGATATGGATAAGAATGAAGAAGTAAAAATAAAATACGCGGCCAAGTATGCGCACATCAGCAATTACTACAAATACTGGATCGGCCAGAATCAGGGGATCAAAAGATTAAATGTAATTGAAGATAAGAAACAACAGGAACAGGATATCCAGATCTGGATCAGGGCAGATGCCGGGAGACAAAAAAAATACGGGGATGTGACACTCAAATTCAATGACATTTATAAAGACTACAGAAAGTATAATCCATCATATGTATATCTGGAGGAAGTCGGATTTGGAATAGAGATCGTGGAACTTGCCTATCATTCTATGGAGTTGTACGGCGCTCTGGCAAGCAATGCCAGCAAAGACGAGCTGAATAAAGTGATTGCAGAATTTAAAAAGCAGGCAGACGAACATTTTAAAAATTACAATGCGCCAACCGACAAAAAGATTATGGCGGCGCTTTTGAAAATGTATTATAATGAAGTCGATAAAGAATTTCATCCTGGAATTTTCGCCACTATAGAGAAAAAATACAGAGGTGATTTCAATAAATATGCAGAATATGTTTTTAAAACATCCATTCTGGCTTCTAAAGAAAAACTATATGCATTTTTAGCCAATCCGACTTTCAAGGTAATGCGGAAGGATCCCGGTTTTCAAACCATGAGCTCTCTGATTGGAAACTATCACAAAAAAATAAAGGTTGGTTTACAGAAGGCAAACAATCAATTACAGGAAAACAATAATTTATTTGTGAAAGCCATTATGGAAAAGAAAGGCAATGACGCACTTTATCCGGATGCCAATTTCACCATGAGACTAACCTATGGGACTGTTCAGGATTATTATCCACGTGATGCGGTACATTATTTATATAGAACAACCCTGGCAGGTGTAATGGAAAAAGAAGATCCCAGCAATGAAGAATTTATCGTTTCGAAAAAATTAAAGGAGCTTTTTGAGAAAAAGGATTTCGGACACTATGCTCAGAATGGAGAAATGTTTGTGTGCTTTATTACCAACAACGACATCACGGGAGGAAATTCGGGAAGTCCTGTTATTGATGCGGAAGGAAACCTGATAGGTACTGCATTTGACGGTAACTGGGAGGCCATGAGCGGAGATATTATTTTTGAACCCGAACTTCAAAGATGCATCATCACCGATATCCGGTATGTGCTTTTCATTCTCGATAAATTCGGAGGACTAGGTTACCTGGTGGATGAAATGACGCTCGTTGAAAAAAAGGAAGTGCCTGAAAATACTTCTTCGAAGGAAATAAAGGACAACAGCAACGGAACTACTACTACGAAAAAAGAAAAAGTGAAGGATCCGAAAGCGAAGGAGAAGAAATTACAAAAAGTATATTAATAAATTAAAGTTGGAAGATTGAAAAGTTAAAAGGTTATACTACCTAACCAAGCTTAACCTTAAAACCTTATAACTTTTCAACTTTTAACTTTTCTTAAAAATGCTTATCGATAATCCTTTGCACTTTTTCCTCTGTCAGAGGTTTGTTTATATAGCCTGATATTTCAGGATAATCTTTTGCCCGCTCCAGGTCTTTGGCATTTTCAGAGGTGGTAACAAGATAGATTTTCACTTCATTCTTATTCAGAAAATCCATCTTTTTATAATGCTCCACAAATTCAAAACCATCCATTACCGGCATATTGATATCAAGCAATATTAATGAAGGGCAATCAGAATTATCCTGCTGCATTTTAAGAAGGTTATCCACAGCTTCTCACCCATTAAGACTCACAATAACATCATCTGTAACTCCCAACCTTCTGATCAGGCGGGCATTGATAAAGTTGTTAATGGAATCATCGTCCACCAGAAAAACACATTTAATCTTTTTATTCACCATTCTTCTACTTAAACGATACAAAAATAAAAATTGTATATTAAATTCAAAGTATGCACATTCTAAACCAACTCATAATTGCTCAAAAGTTAGATTATTATGGCACTTTATAAAGAATTTATTCCATTACCCGCCAATAGGTAAACGAAAAGCTTTTTTTGTTTGTACTATTTATATATTAATTTTGAATTGTTCCAAATTAAGAGAGAGACTGATAATTATTATAGAGGAAAATGACCATTACAAAAACCTACAATCCCAAGGAAGTTGAAGAAAAGTGGTATGGCCACTGGTTGCAGCATAAATTTTTCAAATCTGTTCCAAATCCCAATAAAAAACCTTTCTGCATTGTTATACCTCCTCCCAATGTGACAGGGGTACTGCACATGGGCCATATGCTGAATAACACCATACAGGATGTATTAATCAGGAAAGCCAGGATGCAGGGAATGGAAGCCTGCTGGGTACCGGGCACAGACCACGCTTCCATTGCTACTGAAGCTAAGGTTGTTGCCATGCTCAGAGAAAAAGGTATTAAGAAAAGCGATATAAGCCGGGAAGAATTTTTAAAGTATTCCTGGGAATGGAAAGAAAAATATGGCGGGATCATTCTGGAGCAGCTCAAAAAACTGGGCGCCAGCTGCGACTGGGACAGGACGCGCTTCACCATGGAGCCAGATTTGTCAGAGGCAGTGATTGAAGTTTTTGTAAAAATGTATGAAGACGGGCTGATCTATAAAGGCAACAGGATGGTGAACTGGGATCCGGCCGGAAAGACTGCACTTTCAGATGAAGAGGTAATTTATAAAGAGGTCAACTCAAAACTATATTATGTAAAATATCAGGTGATTAATTCATCCGATGACTTAAAGTCACCGGATGAATGGGTTATCGTAGCCACTACAAGACCGGAGACTATTTTAGGAGATACTGCCCTATGTGTAAATCCTAAGGACGAGAGATATAAGCATCTGAAAAATTATAAAGCGCTGGTGCCTTTAATTGGCAGGGAAATTCCTATCATTTATGATGAATATGTAGATATGGAGTTTGGTACAGGTTGTTTAAAAGTAACTCCTGCCCATGACATCAACGATTATAATCTCGGTTTAAAACACAAACTCCCTTTGATTGACATCTTTACAGATGAAGGATTTCTGAATGAAAATGCACAACTGTTTATCGGTGATGAAAGATTCATCGCCCGGAAAAAAATTGCAAAAGCGCTGCAGGAAAAAAATCAGCTTGACAAAATCGAGGATATCAAAAACAACGTCGGCTTTTCAGAAAGAACTGATGCAGTAATAGAACCGCGTCTTTCACTGCAATGGTTTGTGGACATGAAGAAGTATCTGAAAAAAAATCCACAGGTATTGGATGCGGTAATGGGCGATGAAATAAAACTTCATCCGGCAAAATTTAAAAACACTTACAAGCACTGGATAGATAATATCAAAGACTGGTGTATTTCCCGCCAGCTTTGGTGGGGACAAAGGATACCTGCTTATTATCTTCCATCCGGAGAATATGTTGTAGCCAAAACGCTGGAAGAAGCTAAAGAAAAATTCAAATCACAATTTCCAAATACCAAAATCGAAAATATCAGACAGGATGAAGATGTGCTGGACACCTGGTATTCTTCCTGGCTGTGGCCGATTTCTGTTTTCGATGGTTTCAAAAATCCGGATAACCCGGATATAAAATATTACTATCCTACCAATGACCTGGTAACTGCTCCTGAAATTCTTTTTTTCTGGGTAGCCAGAATGATCATGGCCGGGTATGAATTCAAAGGAAAAAAACCTTTCAGCAATGTATATCTTACCAGTATTGTTCGCGATAAGCAGGGAAGAAAAATGTCCAAGTCCCTGGGTAATTCTCCCGACCCATTGGACCTGATACAGAAATACGGCGCTGATGGAGTAAGAGTGGGAATGCTGCTCAGCTCCCCTGCCGGCAACGATTTATTGTTTGATGAAAAACTTTGCGAGCAGGGAAGAAACTTCTGGAATAAAATCTGGAATGCCTTCCGTCTGATCAAAGGATGGGAAGTAGATCCTTCTCTGAAAAGACCCGAAAATGAAATGGCCGTACAATGGTTTGAAGCAAAATTCAATGCCAGTCTGATAGAGATTGAAGATCATTTCTCCAAATACAGGTTATCTGATGCATTGATGGCTGTTTACAAACTGACATGGGATGATTTCTGCGCCTGGTATCTTGAAATGATCAAGCCGGGATTTGAACAGCCGATCGATCAAAAAACACTGGATGCTACGATTTCAATTTTTGAAAGACTCATCAAAGTGATCCATCCATTCATGCCTTTCATCACTGAAGAGTTATGGCATGAGATAAAAGAAAGAAAAGAAAAAGACTGCATCCTTATTGCTGAGTGGCCTAAAGACGGATCGAGCAGTTCTGATATTCTGAGCGAAGCTGATATTGCAATAGAAATTATTACCAATATAAGGAACATCAGAAATACCAAAGGGCTTGCAAAGAATACAGAGCTTGATCTGGTGATCAGAACTTCTGATAAAAATCTTTACAAAAGATTCGAGCCTCTCATAAGAAAGATGGCTGTTCTGAAAGAGCTTACGTACTCCCAGGAAAAACCTGAGGCCGCTGCTGGATTTGTAATTAAATCAGATGAGTTTTTCATCCCATTGAAAGGTGAAATTGATATTGAAAAGGAGAAAGAAAATATCCTGAAAGAGCTGGAGTATACCAAAGGCTTTTTATTATCTGTAGACAAAAAGCTTAGCAATGAGCGTTTTGTA
The DNA here is from genome assembly GCA_019746425.1 of Cytophagaceae bacterium. Taxonomy (GTDB): domain Bacteria; phylum Bacteroidota; class Bacteroidia; order Cytophagales; family Cytophagaceae; genus JAIERY01. The sequence goes on along the minus strand of JAIERY010000285.1, from coordinate 2,462 downwards.
AGCAGCGCCCCGGTCCAGGTAGTGGAAAGTGAGAAAAAGAAAAAAGCCGATGCAGAAGCCAGGATCAAAGCTTTGGAACAAACCCTTGCCCAATTATAACGTAAAAAAAGGGTATTTACTTCTTAAAATGCTCCTTTGGCAATTTTCAACTCTGGAGAATTTTGCTAAATTGGACTAAATATTGATACTTCTTAACCTAAAAAGACCGTGAAATACTTATTTTACATTGCAAGTTTCATACTCATCACCTCTTTGAGCGTACAGAAATCTTATTCTCAAAATCCAAAGCAAACTAAAAAACATAAGCCGAAGAAGCCGAAGAAAAAAGGCGAGCCTTATGTTCCTCAGTATCATGACAGGGATTCAGACGGAGACGGTATACCTGATGGCAGAGACAAATGTATACACACTCCCAAAGGAGAGCCTGTAACTCCATTTGGCTGTCCATATGATGTGGATTTTGACGGTGTATATGATTATGAAGATCAGTGTAAAGACCAGGCGGGACCGAGAGAAAACAACGGCTGTCCATGGGGCGACAAAGACAATGACGGAATCATGGACAACCTCGATGAATGTCCGGATGTTCCGGGAATAAAAGTCTTCCATGGCTGTCCGGATACTGATGGTGACGGAATCAAAGACAAAGATGATCAATGTCCTAAACAAAGAGGTACTATTGCCTACAAAGGCTGCCCGCCTCCTTTCGTAGATAAAGACGGTGATGGCATTGGAGATTATGATGATTTATGTCCAAGCGTTCCTGGTGTGAAGAGCAACAAGGGATGTCCTGAAATTAAAGCTGAGGAAAAGAAAATTCTTGATGAAGCATTTAAGAACCTTTTGTTTGAAACCAATAGTGATGTGATCGTTGAGTCGTCTTACAACTCATTGAACAAACTTGCATCGCTTCTGATCAATCACCCAAAATATAAACTCCACCTGGAAGGTCACACTGATAATGTTGGTAATGATGATGCGAATATGGATTTGTCAAAACGCAGAGCCATATCGGTGAAAAACTACCTGGTACAAAGAGGCGTTCAGGAATACAGAATTAGTACAGACGGGTTTGGAGAAACCAGACCGGTGGATACCAACGATACCGAAAATGGAAGACATAACAACAGAAGGGTTGAGATGAATATCATATATCCGGAACAGCAATGATAATCATCAAAATATCTATTGTATAAAGAAACTGAAAAGCCTCACATTATCTGTGGGGCTTTTTAATGTATAAAGCTGAATGTCTGAAATATTATGAAACAGGTAAATCAGGATATACTTGAGTATTATAATTCTTTAGCGCCTGCTTATGATACAGACCGGTTTGAAAACTCATATGGACAATTCATTCATAAACAGGAAGGAATTTTCTTAACGGCTATCCTTTCCAAAAACACTGAACGCATCCTTGATATGGGTTGCGGGACAGGTAGATTCCTACAGTTCGCAAATTATGGTATTGATTTCAGCCCGGAAATGCTGAAAATAGCCAAAGCAAAATATCCCGATAAGAAACTATCGCAATCAGATGCGGAAAGCACTCCGTTTGAAAGTAATTTTTTCGAGCAGGCATTTTCCCTGCATGTATTCATGCATCTGTCAAAGGAAAAGGTATCGGGTATCCTGGACGAAGCCTATAGAATACTAAAGCCAAAAGGAATATTTATCTTTGATTTCCCTTCTAAAAAAAGAAGAGACTTAATGAGTTTTTCTCCCAAAGGCTGGCATGGAGCAAATGATTATACGATCAGACAAATAGCTGAGCTTACAGCCAGCAAATGGAAGATAAAGACATATTCAGGAATATTGCTGTTACCTGTCCATCGTTTACCAAAATTTTTAAGAAAATATTTTATAAAGATTGATTCTATACTGTGTAAATCTTTTCTTAGAGAGTATGCGTCTTATCTAATAGTAGTCCTAGAAAAAAAATGATACTAAAAAAAATCATACCGCCTTCCCTGCGTCTGCATTTCCGGGTATTCCTGAGAAAATGTAAGGATATTATTTCAGGAGATTACAGCAAGTTTGCAAGAGCACGTAAAGAGCCTATATCTTTCCCTTACAAAATAAGCCTTACACAGCCTATTAAAAAGACAGCTCATTTTGAAAATAAAGTCCATAACATAGGTGAAGGAGCAAAAAAAGCAGAGCAGGTAATTATCTTTCCAAATGAAATTTTTTCATTCTGGCATATTATAAAAAAACCAGACAGCAAAAATAATTACCGGATCGGAAGAAATCTTATTTCAGGAAAACTATCAGAAGATTATGGAGGAGGTTTATGCCAGGTATCCAGTATCATTTATCATATATCACTTCTCGGCGGACTTGAAGTACAGGAAAGACATAACCATTCTATAGATATTTATGAAGAGCAGGACAGGTTTATTCCACTGGGCGCTGATGCTGCGGTAGTATTCGGATATAAGGACCTGAAAATAAAAAACAAT
>JAIERY010000054.1 GCA_019746425.1 Cytophagaceae bacterium | reverse complement strand
CATACCTGCAAATGTATCCCGATTTTTCACCCGACAAAAGTAGAAAAAATGGGATAACTAAACGCCTATACCTATAAAGTTATATAACTAAGCGCATAAAATTCGTGCGTAGCACACCTTAATTTCGCGCGTGCTTATATAACTACCCTGTGCATTATGTTAAGGAGCTTGGGGTGGTTTTTTCTGGCAGGATTTTTTGCCTGTGCGGTGGGTGCAGCTCTTTATTTTTTCAATTGACCTTTAAAAAATGAACTCATTTCAATTGAAAAAATAATGTGCTGCAAGCGGGTTGGACAAAAAGCATGACAGAAAAAACCACAGAAGGGAGGGAAAGCGGGGAAGGCAGGCAAGCACAGGGGGAGTGTAGCAAACTCCTTTTGATTTATTTTCATAGTTTGCTACACGGCTGGGCTTGCCTGCCTGGGGCGTGCGGTGGGATGCCACTTCTTTTTTATTTCGTCTGCTTTGATGTTTTAAAACCAATTGCCTCTCGGGGTTCTTGCTGCTGCTGGACAAACTGTTTAAGGTAATTGTAAATGACCTCTATTTTATCGTCTTGACTGCCTACCTTTTTACGAAGCTCTTCCATTTCTAGCAATAGGTCTTTGTGAGTCAATAACAACTCCCGCATCTTCGTAAATATCCGAACGATCTGTATGTTTATTGCGATTCTTTTTTACTACTCAGTACACTGGATAGCATCAGTACTCCGTGTTCAGTAAAAACATTAGGCAAAGTACGTCTGCCACCCCAGTTGCTACTTGGAAGTTGCTGTTTCAGTTGGTCGAACTCTTGCTCTGTAAGGGTAAACATAAAATCTTCAGGGAATCGGTCTTCGTTACGTTTAACGGCCTGATTCAGCACCCTTGTTTCTACTCCGTATAATTCAGCTAAATCACTATCCAACATTACTTTCTTTTCCCTGAACACATATATTTTGCTTATTACAGCTTCGTCTGGTATTATAAAAACTTCACTCATTTTATCTTAAAATTTATCGGTTACAAAGATAGTAACTTGATATCACAATCTGTGATGTCAAGTTTATTTTATTGGATGATAGATACTTATGGCCATTTTTAATGCTTCTACATTCGTCTGCTTGTATCTTTCCGTTGTGGACGGGTATTTATGCCCTGCGAACACCTGAACGATTCTAAGGTCGTTTCCTGCCTTCAGGAGATTCGTAACTACACTTTGCCGTATCGTCTGACAGTTTACCTTGCGTGGGTCTATCTATTATCCCATGAGAACCTATGTAAACAATATGTTAAACCGATAGTATCTCGAATATTATTACTTTAAATACCTATACTTCACTTCCATTCATAGAAACCGCGAAGCTGAATAGCAGATGCTAACGTTGAAGAGGATAGATGAAAAAATTTAAAGAAGTAGTCCCCGAATCAAATAACCTGTACTTCGATTCAATGATAGCAATAAAATTTAAAGGAATTTCCCTTACCAAAAAATGCTGCTATAAGTAGAGGCATTGACAGACCCATTGTCATCAATCTTCTAAATTATAAGATTGTTTTGCAAAATGTTTTGCAAATAAAAAAGCACTTATGAAATTTACTTCATAAGTGCTTGAATTGTAAGAGCCTCCTGTCGGAATCGAACCAACGACCTACTGATTACAAGTCAGTTGCTCTACCAGCTGAGCTAAGGAGGCATTAATTTATTTTTACTCTTTGCTCAACTGATAACAAGTCAGTTTCCGCCAGCTGGCGGATGAGCTAAGAGGCAAATCTGTTCAAAAAAGCTTTTTAGTCGATAAAAAAGCTGCTTTCGATAAAGCAGGTGCAAAAATATCAAGGTATTCAATATTTGCAAAGGAATATCCAATAAAAAAAGAAGCTATTATGCTTCTTTTAGTACCTTAAGCTGATTCTCAAGGGTTTTTAGCTCATTCTCTGCCTCTTGAATCTTGGAATTGATTTCCTGCCTCAGTCCATCTGCCTTAGAAGATTTGGAGAGGAAATTAATATTGTTGTTATATCTTTCTATCTCTTTTCTCAGGTTACTTATTCGCTTATGCAGATCACTTTCTTTCCTGTGAAGTTTCTTATCTGCCATTGGGCTGCCTTTCAATACAGCCAGTTGCAGAGCAAGTTTTAAATCATCTTTTTCACCCCTATTGAGGCTCTCCAGGCTGGAAATATACTTCTCAATAGCTTTATTATACCGTTCATTAATATTCTTAATCTCTGACTTGGGTACGAAACCGGTATTTTTCCATTCTTCCTGTATAGTTTTTAATTCATCAGGATTTTTTTCATTCTGCTCTGCCAGGTTTTCGATTTTATCTATAATAGTAATTTTTTTCTGCAGATTACCTTCAAATTCTTTTTCTACTTCTGCATACTGCTCTCTCTTCCTGTTAAAGAATGAATCACAGGCTGCTTTAAATCTTTTATAAACTTCTTCCTTCATTTTAATAGGCACCGGTCCTATCCCCTCCCATTTCTTCTGCAGGTCTTTTAAAGCAGAAGCTGTATTTTTCATATCATCGTTATCCTTTAAACTTTCTGCCTGCTCGCAAAGCTGTATTTTTAATTTCAGGTTTTCTTCTTTCTGTATTTCCAACGCTTTAAAGAAAGCATTTTTATTATTAAAGAATAATTTGCAGGCTGACCAGAATTTCTTAGAAGCATCTTTTGCTTTTTCTTTAGGTATCCTGCCTGTCTTTTTCCATTCTTCCTGAAGACTTAAAACTTCTGCTGTTTTAGACTTCCATTCATCAATCTTTTCAGTTTTAAACTGGCTATAATGATCAATTTTCTCTATTAGCTCCTGTTTCTTTTTATAATTTTCATCAAGCTGCTTTTTTAAACCTGCGTAGTGCTCTTTCCTTCTGTCATAAATTTTATCGGAAGCAGCCTTGAACTTAGCCCACAGCGCTTCCTGATCTTCTTTAGGAACAGGACCGATGTGTTTAAATTCTTCGTGAAGGGTTCTTAATTCTCTTATTGCAAAACCAATATTAAGATTATTTACCAGCTGCTCTGCTTTCTCGGTTAATTCTTTTTTGGATTCCAGGTTTTTCTTCCTGTCAAGTTCTTTAAGCTCAAAGTAAATGCTTCTGTTATTATAGAACATCTCCACAAGAGCATTATAACTTGCCCATAGATTCTGAGAATAGGAAGTAGGCACAGGCCCGGTTTTTTTCCATTCATCCTGAATCTCTTTTAAAGTCTGGATACTGGTAGTAGTTTCTTCTGATGAAGTAAGCTGCCGTAGCTTTTCAAGCAGCTCGTTTTTAATCTTAAGATTTTTTTCCCGTTCTTTTTCGAGGTTATTAAAATATTGAGTGATCTGCGTCCTTAAACTCTCATAAGCTTTATCAAATTTTTGAGCGGTTTTATCTTTCCGGAACTCGAAGTCTTCTTCCTTTCCTCCTTCTTCTACAAACTTCTGTAATGCCTCAGCTTTCTCACTATCAGTAATATGATCAAAGTGAAATTTAATATCCTTAAGAAAAGAATTATCCTGAGATGGGTTGTTTGTAATTTTATAATTCTGAATAAGGTTGAAAAGCTCCTCTTTGGAAAAAGCACTTAAATCAACCTGTTCTTCCTGCTGTTCAAGTTGCGTATCTTCTTCCAGTGAATTTTTCATAGGGTCATTATTCACTTCAGATGATTTTTCTGTTTCAGCAAGTTCTCTTTCTTTGTTATTCATATATGGAAATATTAGCTAGTTTAACCGCGGATCAATGGGATAGTTTGAATACATTTTATATTTACCTCCCATATCCTTTAATAACACTCTCCAGAGATCATTCGGATCTGTACCAAATAAATCAATTTGTCCGGCTTCTGCAACGATCCATGAATTTTGTTCCATTTCCTGTTCAAGCTGCCCTGGTGACCATCCTGAATACCCAAGGAAAAAGCGAAAATCGGAAAGCCTGAGGAGCTTATTATTTATTTTGTCGATCATCTCATCATAACTACCACCCCAGAACATCTGCTCATTTATTTTGATAGAACCGCTTACGTATTCGTTATTTCTATATATAAAATGAAGAGAATCCTGCTGCACAGGGCCGCCGACAAATAATATTTCAGCGCATTCACTTATATCAGGTACTACTGCATCAAGCGTTAAGTTGGCGGGTCGATTCAGCACAAAACCAACGGTACCTTCTTCATTATGTTCACAGATTAATACTACAGATCTCTCAAAATTATCGTCCCCGAGATATGGTTCTGAAATTAAAATACTCCCTCTGTTAACCTTTTCGTATTCCTTCACTTTTTAGTACAATTTGTATAGATAAATTATGTTCTTTTGCAATATTTATTGAAATTTAGAAAAATACAAGTATTAATAAAATCTCAATGTGTATTTCATATTAAGATTAAAACAAAATATCAGATTTATTATAAAACAGGCATATTTTGTATTTGTTTGCTTTAAGAATACCCTCTGAAAAATGAAAAATCTGGCAGATATCAGAAATGAGTATAAACTGAGAGAACTCGATAAAAAGCATGTAAATGCAGATCCGCTCAGGCAAGTGGAACAATGGCTCAACGAGGCTATTAATGCGGGATTATACGAGCCTACGGCTATGGTGCTTGCAACAGTATCAAAAAACGGAAAACCTTCTTCCCGGGTACTTCTAGCGAAGGGAATTACCAATGAAGGTTTGATATTCTATACCAATTATACAAGTAAAAAAGCCCGGGAAATTTCTGCTAATTCTTTTGGCGCAATCAATTTCTTCTGGCCTGAATTGGAAAGACAGGTAAGACTTGAAGGCAGTATCGAAAAAATTTCCAGAGAAGAATCAGAAAAATATTTTCAATCACGACCGAAGGGAAGTCAGATTGGTGCAGTTGTATCTTCTCAAAGTGAAGTGATAGAAAGCAGGGATTTATTGGAAAAAATGAAAGTTGAATTGGAAAAAAAATACGAGGAAAAAAATATTCCCTGTCCCGACAACTGGGGAGGATATATTTTAAAACCAGATTATTTCGAATTCTGGCAAGGACGACCAAGTCGACTACATGACAGAATTATTTTTGTAAAAGAAAATTACAGTTGGAAAATTCAGAGATTAGCACCTTAAAGAATTATGATTTACGAATGACGAGTGACGAATTCGACTGCTGCTGTTATGTGGACTATGGACTGTCAACTGTGGACTTCTTCATATTAAATCAAAAAGATCTTTCACTCCTACCAATCTGTTCTTCGTAAATCCTTCACCATACTTTACACCAATTGCATGTCCCATTTCCATAGCCCTTGCTTTGATATATTCTAAAAATTCAGGAGAAGAAATGTAAGTAGCCGGTGCAACGCTTTCAGGATTATAAAACTGGCTTTTAAATGCCTTGATCGCTTCTATTTTCTTTTCCCATGCATCACTTATGTCTAATATGAAATCCGGCTGTATATATTTATCCTGGATAAAATTATATAAGTGTTTAGGCCTCCACGCTGGCTGAAAAGCTCCGTTGACCTTAGTTTCTATTTTCGCAAGCCCCGACAGGAAGCAAGCCTTGTATGCAAGCTCTGCTCCCATACCATGATCCGTATGCCTGTCATATATTGCATTGGCTAAAACGATTTCAGGCTGATATTTGCGGATAACTTTTATAAGCTCAATATTATGTTCTTTATCATTCTGAAAAAATCCATCAGCAAATCCCAGATTCTCTCTGACCGATAATCCTAATATTTTTGAGGCGGCCTTCGCTTCCTCATCCCTGATCTCCGGAGTACCGCGGGTTCCAAGTTCTCCTCTGGTAAGATCTGCGATACCGACTTTCCTTCCTTTTTTTATATGAGTAATGATGGTGCCGCCGCAGCCAAGTTCTGCATCATCGGGATGGGAAGAAATAACCAGGATATCTAGCTTCATAATTATGAATTTTGAATAATGAATGCTGAATAATTAAAAAACGAAATAATAACCTTAAAGTTAAATTCAACATTCATAATTTATAATTCAAAAATTTTTAAACTTATCTTATTCTCAATTTCCTGCCTACCCGCAATATCGTTCTTGTAGAAACTCCATTAAGGCGGCAAAGTGTGGAGATGGGAACCTTATACTTTCTGCTGATACTCCCCAGGTTTTCGCCGGATCTTACTTTATGATAAAAAACCTGTCGTGCAATGCGGAGGTATTCAAATTGTACAGGCGATAAAGTAAAAACCTCATTCAATAAACTGTTGGATTCAAAGTCATAAACATCTTCCGGATCAAAAGCATTTCCTTCATACCGTACTTCAAAATGTAAATGAGGTCCGGTGCTTCTTCCGGTATTACCTCCAAGACCAATGGTTTGTCCTGCCTTTACCAATTGTCCGATTTCAACTTTCACCTCAGACATATGTCCGTAAAGAGTTTCCAAACCGTTATAATGTCTCAGCACTACATAATTCCCGTAACCCCCGGCATCATAATGGGCAACCCTTACAATACCATCAAAAGCAGCCAGCACCGGATCTCCTATAGTAAGTTTCAGATCAGTTCCATAATGCCAGCGGTAGTGTCTCATGCCAAATTGAGAAGTTACCTGACAGGTGTAAAGCGGCATAGACCATCCAAAACCTCCCAGAGAATCATATAAATCCATTTCTAGGGTATCACTGAATTTAGCACCATCAATTTTGTATGGATTGATTGTTTTAGAATCCCATATGGAATAATATTCGGCAATAGTTACCCAGATGGAATCCATCTTTAACTGTTCGGAAACTTCCACAACACTCAATTCACCTTCATCAAGCGTCGAAGTATCTTCATTGACTAATTCAAGTTGTTTACGGGGATCAAATCCACCTTCTGAAGTGTCTGAAAATTTTTCTTCAAACATAATTTCCTCAGCATCCGGAGTAGAATACTCAATAGCGGGAGCTTTGATATTGAAAAAATCTTTTGTCTTCTTTTTATCCGGAGGTTGCGCAGACAAATGTTGGAAGCATAACAAGAGAAGAAATGTTTTTAGAAAAATGTATCTCATTAACCAACCAGTGCTTCTTTTGCTGCCAAATAGCGTTCTGCATCCAGGGCCGCCATACAACCTGTGCCGGCAGCTGTAACAGCCTGCCTGTATACATGATCCTGAGCATCACCGCAGGCAAAAACACCTTCTATATTAGTCTTGCTGGTGCCAGGTTTGGTTTTAATATAACCATTATCATCCATTGTTAACCAGCCATTGAAAATATCTGTATTTGGTTTATGACCTATTGCTACAAAAAATCCTTTAACCGGAATTTCTTTTTTCTCTCCTGTTAAAACATTTTTTACGCGCACTGCTTCCACTTCTTCACCTCCAAGTATTTCATCTGTTTCTGTATTCCAGAGAATTTCAATATTAGCAGTAGTCATTACTCTCTTTTGCATGATCTGGGAAGCACGCATATGATCTTTTCTTACGATCATATAAACTTTCTTACAAAGTTTTGCCAGGTAGCTTGCTTCTTCACATGCTGTATCGCCTGCTCCTACAATAGCAACTTCCATTCCTCTGAAAAAAAAACCATCACAAACAGCACATGCCGAAACACCTTTGCCATTGAGTTTTGATTCTGATTCAATGCCTAACCACTTTGCAGAAGCTCCTGTAGCAATAATAACAGATTCTGCAATTACAGTATGAGTATCGTCTATGATAACTTTATGTTCCGGACCTGTGAAATCAACTTTTGTAGCCATACCGAATCTTATATCGGTGCCAAAACGCTGGGCCTGATTTTTAAAATCTTCCATCATCTTAGGGCCCATAATTCCTTCAGGATATCCAGGATAGTTTTCAACGTCATTGGTGATCATTAGCTGTCCGCCGGGTTGAGCGCCCTGATACATCAAAGGCTTTAAACCGGCTCTGGCGGCATAAATGGCCGCTGTATAACCCGCAGGACCAGATCCGATAATCAAACAAGAGACTCTTTCTTCTGCCATAAAACAAAAATTGAAGCGATTAGAAGCTTCAAATTACGTCAAAATATAACATTTAACAAAAACGCTTTTTCCACAATTTTGGTTCGGAATAAAGTCTATATTTTAAAATATGAGGCTATGAAAAGCAAATAAAAAACCCGGTTGAGCCGGGTTTCAATTTATCCTAAATAAGGTTTAAGCGCTTTGCTTCTGGAAGTATGTCTCAGTCTCCTGATGGCTTTCTCTTTTATCTGCCTTACTCTCTCTCTGGTAAGGTTAAACTTCTCTCCGATTTCTTCAAGTGTCATGGAATGTTCTCCATTCAATCCGAAATAAAGAGTAATTACGTCAGCTTCTCTTTGAGTGAGCGTAGATAAAGCTCGCTGCACCTCTTTTCTAAGCGAATCATTCATTAAATTGGAATCAGGAGTTACTTCACTCTCATTTTCCAATACATCCAGCAGACTATTTTCTTCTCCTTGCACAAATGGAGCATCCATTGATACATGTCTTCCGGAGATTTTTAAGGTATCTACAACTTCTGCAGTCGTTACTTCCAATACTTCAGCAAGCTCATCCGGTGATGGCTCTCTTTCATACTTTTGCTCAAGTTCAGAAAACGTTTTGGATATTTTATTCAAAGACCCTACTCTGTTGAGAGGTAATCTTACAATTCTTGATTGTTCAGCCAAAGCCTGCAGAATGGATTGTCTGATCCACCATACGGCATAAGAGATAAATTTAAAACCTCTTGTTTCATCAAATCTTTGCGCTGCTTTAATAAGACCAAGATTTCCTTCGTTAATCAAATCTCCCAGAGACAAGCCCTGGTTTTGATATTGCTTGGCAACCGATACCACGAATCTTAAATTCGCTTTGGTTAACTTTTCGAGTGCAAGCTGATCGCCTTCTCTGATTCTTTTCGCGAGTTCAACCTCTTCATCTGGGGTAAGAAGATCAACTTTTCCGATTTCCTGTAAATACTTGTCTAAAGATTGGCTTTCACGGTTCGTGATCTGCTTGCTAATCTTGAGCTGTCTCATTAAGTTAGGATTTTAGGGATAAAATTAAAAGTTACTGATATTTAATTCAAACGTAAAACCAAGCTTTAAAGTTCCAAAGCATTTAATTAAAATTTTATGCACAATTTGGCTTATTTAGGCACTTCTTTCTTTTCAGGCTTTGGAAGTAATACTTTTCTGGATAAACGATACTTTCCTGTTTTTTTGTCTACTTCTATCAATTTTACTTTTACTTCCTCCCCAACTTCCAGGACACCTTCCATGGTCTCCAGCCTTTCCCACTTAATCTCAGATATATGCAATAAGCCATCTTTTCCTGGCATGAATTCCACAAAAGCTCCGAAAGGCATAATGGACTTTACTTTGCCTTCATAAACCTCTCCTACTTCAGGCAAAGCAACAATGCCTTTTACCCACCTCACAGCAGCGTCCATTACCTCTTTGTCTTTAGCAAAGACATTAACAACTCCTGCATCATTTACTTCTTCAATTACTACAGTAGCGCCTGTAACTTTCTGGATCTCCTGAACCACTTTTCCGCCTGGGCCGATTACGGCCCCGATCATATCTTTCGGTATTCTTATGCTTTCAGATCTAGGTGTATGCGGTTTCAGGTCTGGTTTAGGCTCAGCAAGCGTTTTTACCATTTCTCCTAATATATGTAACCTGCCCGCTCTTGCCTGCTCTAAAGCCTGACTTAAAACATCATATGAAAGACCTTCTACTTTCATATCCATCTGACAGGCAGTGATGCCTTTGGAAGTACCCGTTACTTTAAAGTCCATATCACCAAGGTGATCTTCGTCTCCAAGTATATCAGATAATACTGCCCACTTACCGGTTTTGGCATCAGAGATCAATCCCATAGCAATACCGGAAACAGGGGATGTAATTTTAACACCTGCATCCATAAGGGCAAGGGTTCCTGCGCATACAGTAGCCATAGAAGATGAACCATTAGATTCAAGAATATCTGAAACCACTCTGATGGTATAGGGATTCTGGTCTGCAGGAGGTAATACTTTTTTAAGTGCCCTGAATGCAAGGTTACCGTGACCGATCTCTCTTCTTCCGGGACCGCGGTTAGGCTTTACTTCTCCTGTTGAAAAACCAGGGAAGTTATAATGAAGCATAAACTTATTGGAACCTGTAACCATCGCGCTGTCGATCATTTGTTCGTCAAGCTTGGTTCCTAAAGTAACAGTAGTCAATGACTGAGTTTCACCTCTTGTGAAAATTGCTGAACCATGCGCAGAAGGAAGGTAATCCACTTCAGACCAGATTGGTCTGATCTCATCTAATTTTCTTCCATCCAGTCTGGATCTTTCATTCAGCACCAGGTTTCTCACAGCTTCTTTTTCCAGTTTGTGATAATATCTTGAGATAAGTGCTTTTTTCTCTTCTAATTCTTCTTCACTGAATTTTGTCAGGTACTCATCAATAATGGCTCTGAAAGCTTCGCCTCTCTGATGCTTGTTGGCATTCTTTTGTGCGGCTACCTGGTAAACTTTATCATAAAGCTCTTTCCAGATTGCTTCTTTTAACTGATCATCGTTTACTTCGTGAGAATATTCTCTTTTCTTGATTTTGCCAACAGCTGCTTCCAGTTCCTTAATTACATGGCATTGATCTTTAATGGCTTCATGAGCTACTTTTAATGCCTCTAACATTTCAGCCTCCTGAACTTCTTTCATTTCTCCTTCTACCATCAATATATTTTCTATAGAAGCCCCTACTATAAGATCGATGCTTGCTTCCTTGATCTGGTCAGTAGTAGGATTGATTAAATACTCATTTCCTACTTTTGCTACTCTTACCTCAGAAATAGGCCCGTTGAATGGAATATCTGATACTGCCAGCGCTGCAGAAGCTGCAAGTGCTGCGAGTGCGTCAGGTAATACATCCTTATCGGCAGAAATTAAATTAATATTGATTTGTACATCCGCATGATAATCATCTGGAAATAGCGGACGAATTGCTCTGTCCACTAAACGGGAAATAAGCACTTCATGATCACTAAGTCTTCCTTCTCTCTTTAAAAAACCTCCCGGAATACGGCCTGCAGCAGCAAATTTCTCCTGGTAATCCACTGACAAAGGCATGAAGTCAACGCCTTCTTTAGCTTCAGGAGCTCCCACTACAGTAGCAAGAAGCATAGTGCCTCCCATTTTAACTACAACAGATCCATCAGCCTGTTTAGCTAATTTTCCTGTTTCAATGGTAATCTCTCTACCATCTTTTAATACAATCTTTTTGGTGATAACTTGTGGCAACATCGTAAAACGTTAAAATTTAAATTATTTAAAACAGCTTTTGTGGCAAGTAATGTTTGCGGCAAACGAAAAATTATTCAGCGTAGCAGTATACAAGTGAAAGAGGGAATCATGATAGATCCCCTCTTTGAATATTATTATTTTCTTATGTTCAGCTCGTTAATGATGGCTCTGTAACGCTCGATATCTACTTTATTGAGATAATCAAGCAAACGTCTCCTCTTTCCAACCAGTTTCAACAAACCAAGCCTGCTTGAAAAATCCTTGGGATAGCTTTGCAGGTGATTGGTTAAATGGTTAATTCTAAAAGTGAATAACCCGATTTGTGATTCAGCAGACCCTGTGTCTTTGGAAGACTTGGTTTTGCTTTGTTTCTTAAAAATTTCCGCTTTTGTTTCTTTAGTTAAATACATCTTTTCAGCAATTATTAATCCCCTTAAATAGATTTTTAAACCGCAAATTTAGATAATGGCCGGGATAATTACAAATAAATTAATTTAATTGTTCCATTACAGGGACTTATCCCCTGGCCTTTTAAAAATCCTTGAAATTTTTGCAAAAAATGCGGTATATGCATCAGGATCAAATAATCTGGCATCATTTTTAGCCTGTCTGAGGAAAAACAGACCCATGGGAAGCAATACTACATTGGAAATCCACATACCATAACGCACTACAATAACGCTCTCTTTCGACCATTTTTCCCCCATCATGGACATGACATAAGAAATAATAAAGAAGCTTATCCCCACGAAAATAGGGATCCCAAGGCCTCCTTTGCGGATAATGGCCCCTAAAGGAGCACCTATCAAAAACATTATAATACAGGCTATAGACTGACTGAATTTTTTATGCATTTCAATTTCATAACCATTCCCTTCCCTTCTCACTGCATTCAGCCTTTCTATATGACCAGAGGTGAATGCTTTTATGCTTCGGGCATTGTTTACAGCGCGATTCAGAATTGCCGATTTTTCAAATTGAGAATATTCAGTTTTTAATTTAGACTCGTAGGGGGCCAATGAAACTGTATCGTTTACCTTTTTTGCAAAATGATAAGTGAAGAAGGGTTGAATATTAGTAAATAAGTTATTCTTTACCTGAATATATTCTGTCCGTAATGAGTCGGCGTATTTATCAAGCTGCGCGATCGTTAACATATACTTATTTGTAGAGAATAATTCCTCCTGTGTTCTTTTCAGATCAAAAGAAGCAAGACTAAACACAATTTTACTTTTCTGAAATTCATTCTGAATAAATTCTTTAGGAAAAGAATTATCCCCATAACGTATATGCTCAGTATAACTTTTTCCATTAAATAATTCCAGCGCCAGGTACTTCTCATTTAAGAAAGTATACATGTATCCTGAATCTGCTAAAACAAGATCTGTATTTCCGTTCTGAGCAGTATGATTATATATCATCACGCCTTTCAATGATTTGCCATCGGGAAATTTCTGGGAAACTTTTACGCTATAGCCTGGCAGGCCATTGTAAAATGTACCTTCTTTAATATCAAGCGCCGGCTTTTTATGTCTTATATCATATAGTAGACTATAGGCTTTCAGATTCACTTTTGGAACGATGATATTATTGAAAAAGAATAAACCTACTGCTATACCTAACACAATTAAAAAAATAGGAATCAGGGTTCGTACAAGAGAGATACCACTGCTTTTTATGGCAGTAAGCTCATGATGCTCTCCCAGGTTTCCGTAAGTCATCAGGGTTGCAACCAGTATGGCCAGAGGTAAAGAATTGGGAACCATATTCATACTGAAATAAAATATCAGTTCGGAGAATACCGCAATGCCAAGATCCTTTCCCAGAAACTCATCCAGGTAACGAAGCAGATACTGAGTGAGGAAAATAAAAAGAACGACAGAAAAGGTGAGAAAGAATGGCCCGAGGAAAGCGCCTATGATTAATTTATCTAATCTCTTCATTAATGATGCATTATACACAATTATTCAGAAAAATAGAAAACGATAACTTTTCTTAATTGTTGGAACTAAAGCCCTGACCTTCACGATTTCAGATGTTCTGATTAAGACAACAGCCAGAGCAAGAGTAACGTCGTTGCTCTTGTTCTGGCTGTTGCTGAATGTAGCGCGGGGGGAGTTGAACCCCCGTCCGCCAACTGGCCTTTAGATTTACCACATATAAATAATCTAATACTATTATTACTATAAAGATTTTCTTTTTTGCTTCTTTTTTCTTTTAAAAATATCCACAATTGTGGATAAGTTAACACTGACAGAGACGCATTATCCCGCTGGCCAGGCTAATGACCTATCTCGCGATTCAATCCTCTGTCAGTTTTTTTGAACAAGCATCAAATAGAAATTTGGGTAAGACCCATTATCAAGGTATTGATTGTGTTCAAGAATGTTAACTGTATTGTTTAACTAACTGTAAAATTAATTTATGAATTTTGAATATTTTATTGGCGTTGACGTGTCAAAAAATGAGCTGGATTTTTCGGTAGTAAAATCAGGATCAGAACTATTTCATATGGAAACAGCAAACAATCTGGATGGTATAAGGGCATTTATAAAGAAGCTCAAATCAGAGACAGAATTTGACTTTGATAAATGCTTGATCTGTATGGAACATACAGGAATTTATAACAATCACCTGCTTGATTATCTCACTAAAAAGAATGCTCATATATGTCTGGAGTCAGCCATTCATATCAAGCAGTCATCAGGGCTTCAAAGAGGCAAAAATGATAAAGTTGATTCTTTAAGAATAGCCATGTATGCTTACAAGAACAGAGAAGAATGACCTGCTGCACCCCATAAGAAATTTCCAAAATTCATATGATTGTGTGCATAGTTATCACCTTCAGCTATGAATAACATAGAAGATGGTGTATGTAAAGGATCTTTACTAGTGTATTGATCTTTAAATAAGCGAACTAATTAGGTTGATACGTCCATTTAAAAGGTTTCGCCCTGTCTTTGTT
>JAIERY010000414.1 GCA_019746425.1 Cytophagaceae bacterium | reverse complement strand
TTTGCACAAACCGAGACCCTTACTGAAGAAGAGGAAACAACTAGGCGTCAGCTGGACAATATCAATACCACCTTGCATGATTATCATGTGATAGATACTCCATCTTTGAGAAAAACATTGATTCAGCACTTGCTGCTTCAGGAAGAATTGTGTTTTGATACAGAGACCACCAGTGTGGATGCTTATGAGACAGATCTTGTAGGGATGTCATTTTCCTATAGGAAAGGAGAGGCTTATTATATTCCCGTTCCACAGAATTTTGAAGAGGCAAAGAAAATTGTAGAAGAGTTTAAGCCTGTTTTTGAGAATGAAAAGATTTCCAAGATTGGCCAGAATATAAAGTTTGATATCATCGTGCTGTGGAAATATGGAGTGAATATCAAAGGTTTGATCTTTGATACGATGATCGCACATTATCTCCTGGAGCCGGAGATGAAACATAATATGGATTTTCTTTCAGAAGTGTATTTGAATTATTCTCCTGTTTCTATTGAAACACTCATCGGAAAAAAGGGAGTGAAGCAGAAGAACATGAAAGACGTGCCTCTGGAAAAAATTGCAGAGTATGCCGCCGAAGACGCGGATGTTACTTCTCAGCTCAAGTGCATCTTTGCTCCTAAGCTCAAAGAGCAGAATGCGGCTAAATTATATTTTGATGTAGAGGCTCCTCTGGTAGCCGTGCTCGCGGATATGGAATGTGCAGGAATGAAAATTGATACGGCAGCATTGGGAGATTTTTCCAAGCAGCTCACTATTGATATCATCGAACTTGAAAAGAAAATATTTAAAATTGCCGGTTGCGAATTTAATATCGCTTCACCTAAGCAGTTAGGAGAAATTCTATTCGACAGATTGAAAATTGATCCCAATGCTAAAAAGACCAAAACAGGTCAGTATGCAACGGGGGAGGAAATTCTTGCGAAGCTTGCCTATGAACATGATATTGCAAGACTGATTCTGGAATACAGGGAATTTCAGAAATTAAAATCTACTTATGTCGATTCGCTTCCGCAGCTGATAAGTCCGAGAGATGGAAGGATACATACTTGTTATAACCAGACTGTAGCTGCGACCGGAAGGTTAAGTTCAGTGAATCCCAACTTACAAAATATTCCCATCAGAACTGAAAAAGGAAAAGAGATCAGAAAGGCATTTGTGAAAAAGGATAAGGATCATCTTATCTTATCTGCGGATTATTCCCAGATAGAATTGAGGATCATGGCTTCTTTCAGCAAGGAGAAAAATATGATCGAGTCATTTAAGAAAGGGATTGACATTCATACGACTACTGCGAGCAAAGTTTTTGGCGTGGGCCTGAAAGAGGTGACCGAAGACATGAGAAGAAAAGCCAAGATGGTGAACTTTGGGATTATTTAC
The DNA here is from genome assembly GCA_019746425.1 of Cytophagaceae bacterium. Classification (GTDB taxonomy): domain Bacteria; phylum Bacteroidota; class Bacteroidia; order Cytophagales; family Cytophagaceae; genus JAIERY01. The sequence goes on along the minus strand of JAIERY010000414.1, from coordinate 12,616 downwards.
GGTATCTCTGCTTTTGGTTTATCACAAAGACTTGATATCCCTAGAAAAGAAGCCGCAGAGATTATAGATTCTTATTTCAAAGAGTTTCCTGCCATTAAAGAATATATGGACGAGGTGGTGAATATTGCAAGAGAGCAGGAATATGTAGAGACCATACTGGGAAGAAGAAGGTATTTAAGAGATATCAATTCGAGGAATTTTACTTTGCGTGGTTTTGCAGAAAGGAATGCCATCAATGCCCCTATACAGGGAAGCGCTGCTGATATGATCAAGGTAGCAATGGTAAATATTCATGACTGGATGAAGAAAGAAAAATTAAAATCCCAAATGACACTGCAGGTGCACGACGAACTCGTTTTCGATGTACACAAGGATGAACAAGAGATCATGAAGACTAAGGTTATTGAATTTATGAAGAATGCCATTCCGCTGGAAGTGCCTATGGAAATAGGAATTGGTTTTGGGGAGAACTGGCTGGAGGCGCATTGATGGTAAAGCATCGCATTAAAAATAGCCCATGCCTTAAGACATGGGCTATTTTTATGTCAGTAGCATAGCCTGATCATGTTATTATTCATAAGAACTACTATCTTTGTCATCCTGTAAGGATCTTGTTTATAATACTTACTGCCATATACTGATTTCAAAATGCAAACCGAAGGCAGAAAAAATCAAAAACAAGTTTCCTCCAGAATGACAATCGGAGATATGCAATACCCAATCCTCAAACTCAAACCCAAAAGAGAAAAATCAATCCTCAATCGGCACCCCTGGATTTTTTCAGGAGCGATTGACAAAGCGCCTAAAGCACAGGAAGGTGATATCATACAGGTTGTTGACACTACTAATAAGGTTTTGGGATATGGTTTTTATTCGCAGAAGAGCCAGATCAGCTGCAGAATGTTTGAATGGGGGAATGCAGAAATTGACCTGGAGAACGAACAATACTGGGTTCAGAAAATTCAAAGAGCATTTGAGTTGAGAAAACAACAGGTGATCAGTGAAGCCACCAATGCTTATCGTTTGCTCCATGCGGAAGGAGATTTCATTCCTGGTATTATTGCAGATGTATATGGAGATACTGCGGTAGTGCAAATCCTAATCAAGGGAACAGAGAATAAAAAGGAATTGATTTTCTCCGCGCTGAAAAATATTGGGATTAAAAATATTTATGTGAAGTCAAAAACAAGTTCGCATGTGATGGAAGATATAGAGGCGGTATCGGGCTGGGCTTATGGGAAAACAGATACACCTGTGGTGGTGAAAGAGCACGGATTGAAATTCCAGGTGGATTTTATTGAAGGTCAGAAGACAGGATTTTTTCTTGACCAGAGAGAGAATAGGGAATTGCTCAGAACAGTGTCTAAGAATAAAAAAGTATTGAACACCTTTAGCTATACCGGAGGATTCAGCGTGTATGCTTTGGCAGGCGGGGCGGAGGAAGTTCATTCGGTAGATATTTCTGCCGATGCTGTAAAGGGTGCCGAAGAAAATGTGTCTTTGAATTTCCCACAGGCAAATCACAAAGGCATTACCAAAGACTGCTTTGATTTCCTGAAAGACATGCCGGAAAATTATTATGATATCATCATACTCGATCCTCCGGCATTTGCTAAGAACGCAAGAGCGGTAGAAAATGCTTCGCGAGGTTACAAGCAGATTAACATGCGTGCCTTCCAGAAGATAAAACCGGGTGGGCTCGTTTTTACTTTTTCATGCTCACAGAATATTGACAAGCTGCTTTTTCAGAAAATTGTTTTTGGCGCAGCCGCAGACACAAGAAGAAATGTCAGGATTGTACATCAGCTGCATCAGCCCCTTGATCATCCTATCAATATTTTTCATCCGGAGGGAGAATATCTGAAAGGATTGGTTTTGTATGTGGAGTAAATAACCTTAGTCATCCGATGACTTCTAATGAGTTACTTGAAAATTTAATTTTCAATCTTTTATCTGGTAAGTCATCGGATGACTAATTAGGCCCCTGCGGATTGCGAAGACTCATTCCGCTGATCCGTTATTCTGTATCTTCCTGTAACCACTCTTCTTTTTTTCCGAAAAATTCTTTGATGTGTTTTTACATCCATCTGTATCTCTACTTTTTCCAAGGCCTTAACCTCAACGGTTTTTGATATGGCTGGATATATCACTACCGTTCTGTATCTTTTCCATTTTTTTCTTTTGCTTTTGATCAATAAGGTTTTGCCTGCCAGAAACTGATTGCTCTTAAATTCAAATTCTCCTGTAGAAGATGATGTTGCCTTGGCTATAAAATTATTTTTGGCATCATATAATAAAAGCTCAACACCTGAAACAGGAACGGTATCATCCAGAACTCTTCCTTTAAGAATATAGAATGAACTGTCAGTTATTTCAATGGAGTTATCTGTTGCATCAGAAAAAAAGATATGCTTTAATGAGGCTTGTGGGTGCTGACTGTATAAATTTCCTATCGATAATATTTTGATCGTGGCCAGGGAAAATATAGAGGCGAGTGAAAATTTCATCCGATTAAAAAAATTATCCTTCACCACATCTTCTTCATTAAATCTGCCGCATGCAGTCCCATTGCTTTCTGTATATATTTTTTCAATGTCAGAATGGTTCTTATGAGTGAAATCATATACTTTACATTTGCAGCTCTGGCAAAAGCGCCCTTGTTCAACAGGTGTCATTTGATCCCAGTTTTCATGGCAGGGAACAGGAATAGATACTCTCATAGCAATTAATTTGCCTGTTTATTCCCTGAAATAGGAAAGGTAAACCATGAAGACAAAAAAACCCGCAAAGTCTTCAAGACCTTGCGGGTTTACAATTTAATGCTTTACGAAATTACTTCACCACCAACTTGCCTTCCCCGATTTTATTTTCTTCAGCAAATAATTCAATGCTGTATGTCCCTGGTTTGTAAGGACTGCCTTTCTGATAGATAAAAGTAGCAGCCTGCTTTTCATTATTGTAGCTGATGGATTTTTTTTCTGTATAAAAAATTTCTTTTCCGTTAGCTGTAAAGATTTTTTCTCCCTGGAATAAAGTAGAACCGCTTGGCTCAATTACTCTAAGGTAAATTTCTTTAGATCCCTTCTTCGCCGCTTTATTTTCCGCAATATCGAAAGAGATTTTTAGTTTGCTAATGGTCTTGACTTTGTAAACATCTGCATCAAGTTCTTTTCCTTTCTGATTGATGACAGTAACTTTAATATTGTCTGCTTTTAAAACAGATGCTACTTTCACAATTGCCGCCAGCTCTGATTTTTCTGCTTTAATAGTGGAGAGCGAGTCTTTCAGCGTTACGTCCGTTTTCTGCAGGCTGTCGTATCTCATTTTCAAAGTATCATTCTGCATAATCATTGCCTGAAGCTGTTGCTCTTTAACAAGCAGGTCTGCCTTTAACTTTTCAATTTCATTTTTCAGTTTCTTCGCATCCGTATATCTTCCATCTCTTGCTTTCTTTAGCAGGACTTCTATCTCCTGAATTTTCATGCTTAAAGAATCAGATTTTAGGCCTAAGGCATCTCTCTGGTCTTTCATTTCCTGATACTGCATCTGAAGGTTTAATAAATCCTTCTTGGTTTTTTCAATTTCGATGCTGTCAGCTTCGGCTTTCTGACTTTGAGTCGCAAGCTGTCCCTGCTTTTCATGATTGGTAAATACCAGATATCCGATAACGCCCAGCAGAATAAGAATCACCACGATCAGAACAACCTTGGAATTGTCTTTTTTATTAACCGGCTTATTTTCCATAATTTGAAAAAATTATATTTTTAAGAGGGCTGAAATTACACAAACAGACTAAAATCTGCAATTTTAATAGATCAAACTCCGTTAAAAAGCCTGAATAAGCCTATTTATTTTTATTTTTGGTTTACCTGAGCCGTTTTTTGGGAATTACCTCTGGCTTTTAACCCCTCAGTTTATGAGATTATTTTTTTCCTTTTTTCTCCTGATAACATCATCCTGCGCATTTGCTCAATATGGCCAGCAGCAATTCAATCAGAACAGTGCTTACACTTACATATATAAGATCAAATACGATCAGGCTAGGGCTATTTATAAAAGAGGCTATGTAGGAAATCCGGACAAGAACTATTTTAATGTATTAATGGATTCTTTTCCTTCAGAAAAGAAAATCCCTTCTCTGCCCGCAGGGGAATACCTGCTGGTTTCTGCCAGGGAAAACAAATCATACATTGTATCTTATTCCCGAAGCAACTTAAAAGCGCAATTGCTTTATAATCATACCGATTTTTTCCTACTGCTATTTTCAAGGGATGGTAAAATAATACGGGATGCCATTGTAAAGCTGGATAGCAAGGTCATTCCATTTGATCAGGCAAGCCAGTCTTATCTTATAAAGAATTACAACAAAGAAGGGTTTCTGGAAATAAGTCACCCACAGGGAAATTTATTTTTCGATGTGGAAAGAGATATCCATTCTTCTTATGTACTGAGAAGCATAAGCAGGGTAGTGCTGAAAAAACCATGGCAATTCATCAAGAGAAAACTCAAACGTACTTACAATGGATACCTGGTGATGAACAAGCCTAAGTATCTGCCGGGAGATACCGTAAAGTTAAAGGCATACCTTGTAAAAAAACACAAACCGCTCAATATTCCTCTCGAGCTGACTTTACAATCGGAATACGGATATGATAAGAATATGCTTGCCGAACTTAATCCAGTCAGCAAAGGCGCATATACGTATGAATTTATCCTCGGAGACAGTTTAGAGATTGATAGATACTATGAACTGGTATTGCATAATGCTCATGGAAGAAAAGCTTTTACCTTACAGAATGTTTTTTACCTGGAAGATTATCAGCTGGATGAAGCAGTGTATCAGCTCAGCACGGACAAGGATTCTTATACACTCTCCGACACCGTTACGCTTTTAATTACGGCCAAAGATGCCAATGGCCTTCCGCTATCTGATGCTGTAGTGGATCTGACTGTAGAAACAGATGAGATCTTCAATTTTTATGAAGATGAAATGTACGTTGATTTTCTTTTATGGAAACATAAGCAAAAATTAGATCCTTCAGGAGAAACAAAGATCATCATCCCCGATTCCATATTTCCCAATGCAGAAATTAAAGCAAAGGTAAAAGCAAAGCTTTCCAACAGCAATTACGAAGCACAGGAAAAAAGTGTGCTATTCAATTATGATCATACTGAAAAGGAAATCATTTCTGTCTGGGAAGACAAAGGAAAGATAAGAGCCATATTACTGAAGAACGGAAAGGAAATAACAGGAGAAGGAGAGCTGGTGGCTTTTATGAATTACGATTCCCTTACCTCCGAAGAGATCACTTTTCCTTATGCAGGCGAGCTAAACCCATTGGCAAGCGATTATATAGTGCTGAAAGGAAAAGCAAAAGAATATTTCAGCATGAGAAATATTCCTCCTATGATAAGTCATTTCAAAAAAAGAACTCAAGACTCTGCCATTTTCGAATTATTCAATCCCCTCCAGCTGGATATCCATTATTCTGTATTTAAAAATAAAAAGAAAATTGCTTCAGGAGTATCCAAAGACTTAAGCTTAAAATACGCAGATGATAAAAAGAATGATTATAGTGTAAGCATACAATTTGTATGGGCGGGCAGCGACCGGTTCAATGATTATTGCATTTGCCATGATAAAGAGGAATTAAAAGTTGATATAGATCAGCCCGCACAGATCCTTCCCGGACAGACAGTGAAGATCGGGATACAGGTAAAAGACTATTTAAACAAGCCGGTAAAAAATGTAAATCTTACGGCAGCTTCTTTAAACTCACAGTTTGGAGAACTGAAACTCCCGGATATACGGTTTAGACAAGTTGCACGATATAAGGGAAAGCACATTAACAGTTTCAGGGAGCGCGCCATTTCTCCCTATGAAAAAAAGACTTCTTTGAGCAAGGAGTGGAGAGATAAGCTGCACCTCGATACACAGGTATTTTATAAACTTCTATACCCCGCTCCGGAAGGATTTTATTATTATCATCCGCAACAACTGGATCAGTCACAGTTTGCTCCTTTTGTTTTTGACAAGGGCAATCCTGTCACTGTCTTTATGATTAAAGCTGATGGTAAATTATTATACTATAAAACAAGAAGCTATCAGCGCTATTCTTTCCCGCTCGAACCAGGCTTTCACCAAATAGTGATAAGAACATACAACCGGGAAATTACGCTAGACAGTGTTTTCATTGAGAAAAATAAAAAGCTTTATATCTCTTTTGACATTAATAATATTTCTGAAAAAATAAAATCCCAAGCAAAATCCAGGAAGCTTTCAGAGGAAGAAATCAAAACACTTGACAGCACCTTTGTCCTGCTTGGCTACAGTAACCAGGAAACATTTTACCAGCAGGGGAATGTTATTCATTTGCTGAAGCATTGGGGAAATGTGGTGGGACCTTTTTACGGAGACAGCATAGACATTTACAGAAGCAATAAAGAACATTACCGCATCGGCACCAATCCATTGATAAGATACCATATTTCTTACAGTGATGACCTGGAACTCGATAGCATCACAGCAAAAGTAAGAAGGGAGCAATTTGATAAGTATAAATTAGAAAAAATTAAAAGCACATGGACCTGGTATCATCAGAATCAATATGGCGATGTCGCATTCACTCAGAAAGACATAGACAAACTATATTATTCATCCCACAATTATTATTCACGTGCCTATTACAATCCCTCCTCCTCAGGAAAAGGAGAAGGCTCATTCTATCTCGACTACGAAAAATACCTTGACAGCACCATCATCTATAATAACAGCGATACTTTAAAGCTGAAAAAAGGTGATGGGATAGGATATGGCTTCAAACCCGGAAAATATTTTGTAAGAGGATATAGGAACGACTCATTGATTTTAATCTTTGATAAGGTAGAAATTAAGGCTGATAAAATATTTCTTAAAAAGATTCCTTCCGACATTATCAACTATGCCGGTAAAGATCCTGACGGATATAAAGCCGAACCTTACAAAAAAGAAAAATCTTATCATGGAAGATATGCTTATTCAGACAAGCATTCTCTGGAAAAACTCAACAGGGATCTTGATTTACATTTATACGATCTTTCCATTTTCAATTTAATACCCAACGCTTTTTCTTATAAGAGAAAATTAAATCATACTTCAATCGGAATATCTCCAAAAGCATCTTTATTCCATGGGGATATAGCATCAGGTATGGAAGAAATGCATCCCGGATTTGGATTGTCCTGGACCACACACTTCAGACCAAGGCTTGCGATGAGAAAAGAATTTTCCTATAACAGGATCAGCGGCAATGACCTGAATGCACCTGCCGGCTCAGTTATCTACAACCGTGGATTAAATTTCCGAAATGATGTTTTTCAATATTCTGCTTCGCTATTAATAGATCTTATTCCTAACAGATCAGGAAGATCTGTCAAACGTTCTACGTTTAATATGTATGGCATAGCAGGCACAGGATTATTATACAGCAACCCCAAAGGATTTGTGAATAGCGAATGGATCAATTTGCAGAAGCTGAAAAGCGAAGGAAAACATTATCACAAAATAAATTTTTATATACCTGCCGGTGCGGGAATGAAATTCAAATTGGCTAAGTATTTCGACCTTGCCGCAGACTGGACATACAACTTTACTTTTACTGATTACCTGGATGATGTTTCTATAAGAGGAAGAAAAGGAAATGACGCCTTTAGCGTGCTGAGTCTTCGATTAAATTATATTGTTCCCGGAAGAGTGATATGTCCGAAATTCCGCGCCGGGAAAACATTGCCTTGTCCAACTTTTTATAATGATGGTGATCTGGTTGGAGTAATGGGAAGAGAAGGGTGGACATACAGCGGACTTGCCTATACGGAACTGGATAACAGGTCTGACAGTAGCTTTATTTTCGGACCAGTTTTAAAAACTACAGGTAATTTTGCAGTTAGCTATTATTCCGTAGCAAAAGTTGCAGCAGGGAGGGAATTCCGTTTGGGTTACTCAAACAATGACGTAGACTTACTAAAAGCAGGAGATCAAAATTTATTCGGTGTCAAATCAGAGATAGAAGAATTGATGCTGATTCCCGGTAGCGGCATGGTCAGAAAAAATTTCCGCGACTATGGATACTGGAAACCGAATCTCATTACCGACGACAGCGGAAGGGTTTCTTTCGAAGTTACTTTCCCGGGCAATGTGACGAAATGGAATTCTTACGTACTGGCTATGACCGGCAAACAAAGCGGAACAGCTTTCGCAGAAACCAAAGCTTTCAAGCCGCTGATGGCCACCTTGCATGTACCGCGCTTCATGGTAGAAGGAGACGTCGCTTATGTAAATGGAAAATCGTTGAACTATACTTCCGATACTTTAAATATCCGTACCAGCTTTTTATCAGGCAAAGACACGCTGGGTAAAAAAGAGAGAGTGATCACTGCTTACATTTCTGAACGTCAGAAAATAGAAACAGGTAAGGAAGATACGCTTACTATCACTTATGCGCTGAAAATTGCCAATGGTTATACCGATGGGGAAGAAAGAATTATTCCTGTTTTCAGAAAAGGAACGGAAGAGACCAAAGGAATATTTGTAAGAATGGATAAAGACACTTCCTTCAAACTTACTTTCGATACTACTCATGGAAAGACAACGGTTTTCGCCGACAACAATACCATCGATGTATTGCTGAAAGAAATTCAAAGCGTGAAAGACTATCCTTACTTTTGCACGGAGCAGGCCGCTTCCAAATTGAATGCGCTGCTTATGGAAAAAAATATCCGGTCTCAGTTAGGACAAAAATTTGACGGAGAACGTGAGATCAGAATGCTGATCAAAAAATTATCCAAAGGACAGAAGTATGATGGTACCTGGGGCTGGTGGGAAGATTCCCCTACTGATTATCATATGACCCTGCACATCGTGAAGATTCTGCAAAAAGCAGATACCCTGGGCTACAATGTTCCTTCTTATGATAAGGCCTTGCGCGAATTGAAATATTTCCAGGGAAGTGCTTACAAAAACTATCATCTCAAGCTGCAATACTTAAACCTGCTTTCAGACCTGAAAGTAGACCTGAACTATAAAAAAATGATTGATACGCTTGATAAATATCAATCCCAATTTACTCAACTGGAAAAATTCCAGCTCATGAGGCTGAAACAAATTCATAAATTAAATTACAATATCCAGGATCTGCTTTCTCAGAAAAAAGAAACGTTCCTGGGCTCGGTTTATCTCGGAGAAGAAGGATACAGCCTGTTCAATAATTCCATTCAGAACACTTTGCTTGCTTATGATATTTTAAAGAGAGAAGGCGGACAGGAAAAAGTGCTGCGCGATATCAGGAATTATTTTATGGAACAGAGAAAGAACGGTTCGTGGAGAAATACCTTTGAGTCTGCGCAGATTCTTGAAATGATATTACCCGATGTACTGAAAGAATCAAAAGATCAGAAGGCTGAGGTAGTCATCAATAATACTGCTATAAAGAGTTTTCCTTACAAAACGGAATTGAGTACTGCAGATATCAGCGTCAGCAAAAAAGGCGCACCGGTATATTTCACTACCTATCAGAAATTCTGGAACAGCCATCCCGAAAGAAGAGATGGTGATTTTAAAATGGAAACTAAGTTTATGGAGGAAGGTAAGAGAAAAGATTCATTAACCGCCGGTAAAAATGTAGTGCTCACCACCACTGTCCAGGTAAAGAAAGAAGGACGCTATGTGATGATTGAAATTCCTATCCCTGCAGGATGTACTTATGATCAGAAAACATTTGCGCCAAATCCCAATGAAGTGCACAGGGAATATTTCAAAGATAAAGTAACTATTTTCTGCGAAGTATTGCCTGAAGGAATACATGAATTCACCATCATCCTTCAGCCGCGTTTCTCCGGACAGTACACGATGAACCCGGCCAAAGCCGAACTGATGTACTTCCCGGTGTTTAACGGAAGGGATGATATGAAGAGAGTAAATATTAAAGAATGATTTTTGCGGAGCATTTTAATAGCCCATGCCTTAAGGCATGGGCTATTGAAATGCAGAGACGCGTCCTGCTTTCGGGATCGCGTCTCAAAATACCTTACTCTTTTTTCTTCACTTCTTCTTTTTTCTCCTCTTTCACTACGATTCCGGTATCAGGAGCAGGTTTTTCATCGGCTTTAGCAGTAGTATCGTTCTTAAGGCTATCCTGCTCTACGATTTTAAGAGAATCTACATCCACTGCTTCTTCTTTGGCTTTTTCGTCAGATTTGAAGAAATCACAGGAATACATAGTAGCAATACCAGCTACCAGGATAAAAATTTTAATGAAGCTTTTCATTGTTTCTTTTGTTTTAGGTTTGACATTTTTGGAAATTCAACCTTAATACAAAAAGATTATCAGGGTAACCCAAAATATTATAAATTTTATTCCATTAATCCCGATAGCTATCGGGACTGGTCAAAAAGATAAAAATCGTTGGGTTACGTTTCAACTAATACTGTATTAAAGGAAAATTCAGATGAAAGGGGAATTTCAGTTTTCTGACGAAGATTTTTTAGCAGGCATACGCATGAAGAATGAGCATGCCCTGAGCGTATTGTATAAAAGCCATTTCCCGATGGTTCTGAATTTTATATTAAATAACAGGGGCACGGAAGAAGAAGCCAAAGATATATACCAGGAGGCTATTATTATCTTTTATGAAAAAGTGCGGGATGGCATGCAGCTCAGCTGCAAGATCAAAACTTTTATTTACTCCGTCTGCAGAAGGCAATGGCTGAAAAGGCTTTATGAAAAAACCCGGTATCCGTTAAAGATAGATGATATAGAAGAATTCATTGAAGTAGAAGAAGAAATAAAGAATGCAGAAGATGATGAGCAGAATTTCCACCTGATGGAAGAAAGTATGAATCAGTTAGGGGAACCATGCAGGACCATCATAGAAGATTTTTATATCAGTCATTTATCCATGGAAGAGATTTCGGATAAATTCGGGTATACCAACGCTGACAATGCAAAAAATCAGAAATATAAATGTCTTCAGCGATTGAAGAAATTGTTTTTCGAATCATATAAAAAAGAAGATTATGACAGAAAGAGAGTTAATGGATTTAATTGACCGTTACCGCGAAGGTGAACTTTCGGGTAAAGAGCTCTCCGACTTTGAAGAAAGGTTGAAGAATGAACCGCTGCTTGCAAAAATGGTGAATGAGCAGAAGATCATGGTGAAACAGCTTGAGCATTATGGCGACAGAAAGCGTCTGAAAAATCAGATGGATAAATTTCACAAAGAGATGGCGAGGGAGAAAAGCCCTTCAGAGAAAAAAGGCTTCTTTAAAATCAAAAGAACATATATTGCCATGGCTGCATCGCTGGCAGCTGTGGTGCTTTCTGTATTCAGCTTTTATGCGGGATCTTTCTATTCGCAGAAAAAAGAAGTGGCTTCCGAATACAAAGAGTTGAGTGTAAAGATGGATGAAATAGAAGCAAAACAGGAAGAGATCATTAAAGATATCAATGACAAAGATAATAGTGTCGTAAATAACGGGTCTACTCCACAAACTTATTTTTCCGGAACAGGCACTTTAATATCCAACGAAGGATATGTGCTGACCTGTTATCACCTGGTAAAAAATGCCAAAGCAATTTCACTGGAAAATAAAATTGCAGGAAAGATCAGTGCTATAAAAGTTTTCGAAGACAAAACCCGTGATATTGCGATCCTCAAAGTAGACAAGGAAAAAATAAAATCATTAGGCAGCATTCCTTTCTCTATGAAGACACGGAATGTAGATTTGGCTGAAAAGGTTTTTACTTTGGGCTTTCCGGGAAGAGAAGTAGTGTATGGCGAAGGGACCGTGAGCGCAGGCTCAGGATTTCATGGCGATACATTGGCTTACCAGATTTCTATTCCTCTTAACCCCGGTAATAGCGGAGGAGCGCTCTTTGACGAGCAGGGAAATATTGTAGGAATTATCAGCGGCAAGCAAACAGGAGCAGAGTTGGCCAACTTCGCCGTAAAAACAAAATACATCATCGAGCTGCTTTATAAAATGGAAGGCGATAAAAAGATTTCTCTTAGCAAAAAGAACCTGGTTTATTCCCTGAAAAGAAGCGAGCAGATCAAGAAGCTGAGACCTTTTGTGTTTAATGTGAGGGTTTACTAACAAGCACTGTCATTCTGAAAGAAACTTGTCTTTTAATTTCTCTGCTTTCAGGATTTTCTGGTAAGTACTTATATGGCAGCTACTCTAAAAGACAAGATCCTTACAGGATGACAAATGGGAGCGAATAGTTAAATTAAATATTTCCCATTAAATATAAAGCTTCTAAAGTAGGAACAGGGCTTCCTCCTTTTTTCTCCAGCGTTACTGCGAAGGCCTGGGCGCCTTCGATATTTTTCATTTGCTGCATATCGCTGTTCATTTCAAAAACACCCGCATCAATGGGCTTACCGTCTTTCAGCGCCCACAGCTGATATTGTTTATCTGATGGAGGTGCAGGTAAATTCGCAACAGCGATCATAACATCTTTTGAATTTTTATTCCAGTACGCCGTAGCTTTGGAAGCGGGCGATACCGGCATGCCTTTTAAAACTATTTTGGTAGTCATAGTATCCATAAGTATGGATAACTGCTTACTAGTTTCTTCCA
>JAIERY010000073.1 GCA_019746425.1 Cytophagaceae bacterium | reverse complement strand
TTCGATGTGCAGGATCTGATGAGAAAAGATAAAAACGGACAAGCTTAAATTTCCATATTTAAGCTCACAGACATACAGGATAAACCAAAATTATTTTCCACTTTCATGCTCAACCTGCTGGCAGAAGTATATGCAACTTATTTTAATTTATTCCGTACAATAAAATCTGTAAAATAAAACCCGGGAAATATGTTCGATCAACTTATCAATATGGGAAGACAGGAATTAGGTCAGCCCCTCAAACAACAGGCAAACTTAAACGACGATCAGCTGGACCAGACTTTCAATGTAGCACAGAATTCTTTTATGAATGGCGTGAAAGACCAGGCGCTTTCGGGAAATTTATCCCAGCTGACAAGCTTATTTAATGGCAATATGAATAATTCTTCCATGCTCAATCAAAGCGTGATGAGCAATATGATACCGCAGCTTACCAACCAGCTCGGCGTATCGCAGGACAAAGCAGGCTCTATCGCCGGCATGCTTGTCCCTTTTCTCATCGCTAAATTTGCAAGCAATGAAACGGGAACCGCCAATAATGGAAATGACCTGATGAATATGATGGGGCTTGGAGGAGGAAATATGTTGTCGGGCCTTGGAAATAAACTCGGAGATCTTTTTTAAAAAATTATAATACCCGGAATACCCCTGACCCCGATTCATTATCGGGGTTTATTTTTTAAAATCCGATTAAAATAATATGTGCATTAAAAATCAAATACCTATTTTTACCAGATCATTTTGACCCTTATTATTATGAAAAAACTTTCCGTAACCCTTTTACTGCTCACTATATTTATTTCCGGATTCAGCCAGGAAGAAAAGCCGAAAAAAATTCCGAAACATAAAACGGTTTTGTCTATTGGCTTAACTGCCTCACCGGATATTTACATTTATGATTTCAAAGCTTATCCGAATTTTACTTTTGATTACAATTCAAAATTCAATTACAGCGCGGGGATCACTGTGGTATATTATCCTGTAAAATTTATCTCTATCCGCGCTGCTGTGCTTTATTCTACGAAAGGATTCAGCCTGGATTATAATTATAATGTAAACCAGCCAAATGCAAATCCGGATAGCATTAAAGCAAAAACAAATCTGGTGGCCGATTACCTGGACCTGCCTTTAATCCTTCATTTAAATTTAATTCACAAAGACAGGATACAGCTGTTTGTAGCTGGTGGTATTGTCCCTGGCCTTTTGGTGAAAAAAGCGGAAGAGACTTTATTCAAAAGCAACCAGGAAAGAACGACCGCCGATCTATCTAAAAACTTTAATGACTTTATTGCCGGAACGATATACAGCATCGGTTTCAAATACAATTTCAGTCCCAAGTTTGGTTTGGGCTTTGATCCATACTTCCGCTATTATCTTAATAAAATTGACAAGTCGGCCATGTCTGCCAACCCGATTTCTTTCGGTGGAAAAGTTTCTTTGTATATTAACTTTATACATAAGCTTCACAGAGGGAATTGGGGAAAGTAATTAATTATTTAGGTTATTTAAAAGCCACATAAATTTATGTGGCTTTTTTTGTTCCTTTTTTCTTTTCCTGGATTATGTTAAAAACACCACCATGAAACTACAGGCTTTACTTTTATTAGCAGGCATTTTTTTATTCACTTCTTTCAATCTTCAGACTGTTCCCTGGCAGGAATTGGAGAAAGGGCTTACTTATGCGACGATTCCTTCGCCGGTGAAATCTTCCATAGGAGACTCCAAAATTGAAGTGCTCAGAATCAATCCCAAATATTTTAAGTTCAACCTGCTTGCAGCCGGTGAAAAAAAATGTGATTCTAAAACAGCGAAGGCATGGGGTGATGAATATAAAATGATAGCATGCGTCAATTCAAGCATGTTTCAGCTGGAAAGCCCCTTCAATAAATCTACCGGCTATATGAAAAATTATAAATATGTAAATAACGGTAGCCTTAATTCCAAATACAGAAATGTTTTTGCCTTCAATAGCAATGATACTTCTTTGTCCGATGCACATATTATTGATCTCTCCTGTGAAAACTGGGAACAGCTAAAGACAAAATACAATAGCTTCTCTCAGTCATTACGCATGCTGGACTGCGACATGAACAATACCTGGCAGCTTCAGGAAAAAAAGTGGAGTATGGTTTTGCTGGGAGAGGATAAAGATAAAAACATACTTTTCATTTTCGTGCGCTCTCCTTACCGCGTGAAAGATTACATCAATATTTTATTAGACCTTCCTTTAAATTTAAAACGATTGATGTATCTGGAAGGCGGACCGGAAGCTTCCTTTTATGTAAATCATTCCAAACTAAAAGTCGAGAAATTCGGAAGCTATGAAACGGGATTTAATGAAAATGATAAAAATGCGAGCTTCTGGAATATCCCGAACGTAATTGCCATAAGCAGGAAATAATTTATTTTAGATTCTCCTGTCTTATTTTTCCTATAATTACTTTTTCTGTACGGAGATCGGCAGAACTCTTTAAAACCTTTTTTGAGCAAAGTATCATTTGATTCCTTATCGAAAAAGTTCTCTTTTTCTGGTAGCGGATCACAAACAGAAGACTGATAGCTATGAATAAAAATTTAAATCTTCCCATTATTTTAAAAATTAAAAAATAGCCGGCTCATAATGAACCGGCTATTCATTTTACTGTATGACTATTCTGCCGGAATAAAATTTTTTGTTTTCTGTAATTCTTAAAACATATACTCCTTTATCCAGCCCTTTGATATTATGCTGCTGGCCCAACAGGTCATATAATTCTACCGAATCAAAATTATTTGAGCTTACAATGTAAGACAGTTGTTCGGATGAAACAGGATTGGGTATGGCAAACCCTGCTTCCTGCAGACTGCTTAACGTTCCGGTCTGAGCGCCGGCAGTAAAGTTAATGATACTTTGTGCAGGCTGGCCATTACCATTCAGGGTAAAAAGAAAAGTATTATCAGAAGGATCATCCGGAGGATTTGGCACATTGTGGTCTGAGTTTACCCATGCGCCTATTCTGTATGTTCCATCACTCAGTCCGGATACCTGATTAAGGTCTACGCTTTGATTGGTATAATCTATCGCCATCAATTGCTGCATATTATTGACGGTGTATGTTTTTATAACCACAGGAGTATTGCTCGTAGCGGTCCCCACATTATTGCAGGCAAGTAAATAGAGGCTTACCTCAAAAGAATGATCGAAAACATTGGTCGAGTTATTCCCATCAGATAATACTTCGAAGTTTATTCCTGAGATAACTCCTGAACCTGCATTGTACCCTGTATAATAACAGTTGCTGCTCAGATTGGATAATGAAACGTTTGCATCCTGTGCTGGAGCAAAATTCACAAATGCTGCCGCAAGGGCGGATAATAAAAGTTTTTTCATAAAAATTATTTTGTTTGGTTTATAATGCAATAGCGGTTTGCAAAACAAATGCCACAGCAATAATAATTTTCTGATGCATAAAATTTCAATGCGGTATCAACGTGATAATATTTGCCAAAAATATTATTGCCACAGAAATTTTCGCGTTAAAAAAAATTTTCAAAAAAGCTGAAGATTTTTTCGGGTGTGAAAAATGTATTTTCTTTCTGAACATGCAAAACTTTTATCACATAAATACTTCTGGTATTGAAATGATAAAAAATTCAGAAAAGGATCTTCATTTACCGTAACAAGAGCATTAAATCCGATATAAAAATTTTATGAATAAAGTGTGGAGGATATAAAATCACCAAAATATTTATTCATTTTATCGCTTCGATAATTTTTTCCGGGCCGGTATCTTTATGATAAAAAACCTTAAAACACCTGCGTATTTTTAAAATCAGGCTGATTTTTGCCGATAAGATACCGTACCGGAAAAAAGATAGAAGCATTTATTCATAAATTTAATTTTTATTTCAGCCATAACTTTTTCTGGTTTTCTGGCACAGCAATTGCAAACTGATATTTCATCATTTCAAATTTTTAACCTTATGAAAAAAGTTACAAGCATATTTTTACTGATGCTATGCATCTATGTTCCATTTTCAACATTTGCAGTAGATCTTGTATACAAATGGAAAGCCGGCACGGTTTACAGGTTCCAGGCGACAGAAAGCGATGTAATTGCC
Organism: Cytophagaceae bacterium; assembly: GCA_019746425.1. Taxonomy (GTDB): domain Bacteria; phylum Bacteroidota; class Bacteroidia; order Cytophagales; family Cytophagaceae; genus JAIERY01. The sequence continues at coordinate 9,730 of JAIERY010000073.1, read as the reverse complement.
ATGACCATGAATATGATGGGAATGAATCAGTCGCAAAGCGATACCTATAAAACAGAAACAACATTTGCGCTGAAAATAAACAGCGTACAACCCGATGGCGCTGCTGATGCTATATTGTATGTAGAAAGCTTTAAGGTTACCAATAATGCCGGGAAGATAATTGCATCTATGGCAAGCCTGCCGAAGGAAGCGCTGAAGACTGCAATACTCATTGACAAAAAGGGAAATTTCACTGTGAAAAAAGAGATTCACGCCATCATTCAGGATACAGGAACGCTGCTCGTTTCAGGAAAAGCAGGAAAAAATAAAGTAGAAGCTTCCGCGACTTATCCTAATGGAGAAAAGCATACAGTACATGCAGAGTTTGATCCTAAAACAGGAACACTAAAAGCCGGCTGGAAAGTTGAGAATGTTGGTAAGCCACAGGAAAAAATTGTGGAAGTAAAAGAAGACGCTCAGGAAATCCAGGTACTTCCGTACAGCTTCCTTGAAATGCTGAGATTACCTGACGGCGATATCAAAGCCGGACAAACGGTAAATGTAAAGTCAGCAGGTGCAGAAATGACCATTAAAGCGGAGTCAATTTTAAACAATGTAGTAACCATGAACTGCGATTTCAAAACAGATATGAAAAAAGCAATGGAGAGCAATGGCAGCACCAATATCAAAACCACCACTGAAAAAAAGACTGATGATATGAATAATAACAACATGGATATGGACATGGATGGAATGAACAATAACGGCGATATGAACAATGACATGAATATGGACATGAACATTGATATGAATACAGGAATGAATAATAATACCATGAGCAAAGAAGAAAAAGCAATGGTGCCCGATTCCAAAACAGATGGAAAAATTACCGTGACTTTCGATGCACTAAAAGGAATGTTCAAAACACTGAACGGCACCATCAACTCTTCTACCAAAGCCTCGGGAATAGATATGACTGTGAAGAGCACACTAACTATGAAGGCTTTGAATTAAGAATTAAATTTTAAATTATTATACAAAAGAGCGCAGGATTTAATTCTGCGCTCTTTTTGTTTATATGTAAGCTTATTTTGTTCTATACTTTGGAGGTGTTTTCTCTTCATAAATAATTTTCTTCTGGGTCTTTACTTTTTTAGTGTATTGTTTCCCGGAAGGGCATTCTGTAATAACCGATACTTCTGATTTATTTTTATCTGCCCGCACATAATTTCCTGTTGTATGTCGTTTGCATGAAGTGAAAAATATTGCTAGGCACAAAAAGAGCATTCTGGTTTTGTCGTATTTAATGTAATATGCATTTATACTCTTGCTTTTCTTTGGAGCATTCTTAATGTATGCCCCACCCATTCTATGTTGCCTGCAGCCAGCAAATACTAACAAGGACCCAATAAAATAAAGTAGGCTCCTTTTAAAAAAATTATTTTCTAATTGCCACTTATAAAAGCTGCCGCATGAATGTCCTGTCTTATTTTCTTTATGCTGCATTAAATCATTAATCTCTTTTCTGGATTTTCCCGAAAAATCCGTAACCGTTTTTCCGCACTTCAGACAGAATCTCCCCTCTACGCATGGATGCATATTTTCCCAGTTTTCTGAGCAGGGATTAGGAATTTGAAGGCTAAACTTTCCGCACATATCTATTTGAACGCAATAAAAGAGCCATTAGTTGTAATAGTATTTCTAAATTAAAACATTTTATCTCCGCTTTTTATATATTTACCTGCTAACTAAACCATTTTTTCATATGCAAAATACTATACTAGATCAGGATCAGGGAAGCGCCAATGCTGGTGTCCTTACCACAGAAGCAATCTCCCATTTAAAAACTACCAAAGGCTGGACAAAATTTTTATCCATTATGGGATTTGTCTTTTTAGGTTTTTTGGTAATAATAGCTTTATCCATAGGGGTATTGATACAAAAGCTGCCTCCTTCCATAGCAAGGAGTCTTCCAACTACAATGCTCACTATTGTATATTTAGTTATGGCGCTTATATACTTTTTTCCTGTTTATTACCTTTTTAACTTTTCATCATCCCTTGGAAGAGCTTTAAAAAGTAATTCTTCTCAGGACATGACAAAAGCATTTTCAAGCTTAAAGTCGCATTATAAATTTATCGGAATACTAATGATCATTATGCTGGTGATTTACGGACTTGGCATCCTGCTCACTGCAATAGCATTTGCCACGAGGTAATTATCCTTGCCTTAAATAAAAAAGCCTACATGTATGTAGGCTTTTTTATTTTTACTAATTTTAATTGTATGAATTCCCTGCTTACCCGAAAACCTGCCCGGAGAATTTCTGAGGTTCCGAAAGATGTCTTATCTCTTCTTAACGAAGGAAAGATGGAAACATTAAATCTGGTTGAAGCGCTCGCAACTAATCAGGTACTTTTATTGAAAAATGTTTTATCCGGGATAAACCGTGCTGAATATTTCCCCGTCATTTGCCAATCATGCGATAACCTTAAATCCAAAACCATTATGACTTTGGTAACCGCTATTGGCAAAGGCTTACTGGCTGAAGCATTAAGAAAAAAGGAGATGGACTTTATATTGGAGAAATTTTCCACTCATCCCAACGACTTTGTACGTTCATGGGCAGTATATATGATTGGAATAAATGAGAACATAAAAATTGAAGAAAAATTGAAAGCCGTTTATCCTTTTGCTGGCGACAAACATTTTGGCGTAAGGGAAATGGCATGGATGGCCGTGCGGCCCTCTGTGGCAAAGGAACTAAAGAAATCCATTAAAATATTATCCAGGTGGAGCAAAGACAAGAATGAAAATATCAGGAGGTTTGCTTCCGAGGTCTCCAGGCCGAGAGGCGTGTGGTGTAAACATATAGATGAGTTGAAAGAAAATCCCGAATTGGCAATTTCCATTCTGGAAACTTTAAAGGCCGACCAATCAAAATATGTACAGAACAGTGTGGGCAACTGGCTCAATGATGCCTCCAAATCAAAGCCCGCCTGGGTGAAAAAAATCTGTAAGGAATGGAAGAAGGAAAAAAAGAAGGAGACAGATTATATTATTAAAAAAGGATTGCGGAGTATTAATAAATAATCATCTCTTACTCCTTTAGCGGCCTTTGCGATATTCTTGTTCGCTTTGCGTGAAATAAAAAGTATTAAAATTCACGCAAAGTTCGCCAAGCAAAGAGCGGAAAATAAAAAAATTGAAAGAGTTGTCCTTTTCATATATCCATAACGAAGAATTGTCTTTAGGATACACATAACAGGCAAAAAAAGCTTTACAATATAATTTAGTGGACTGACGAATTGTATCGTATACAAACCACCTCAATTCTTCCTTGGAAAGGAGGAGACTTATTTATCTGGGCTTCACATATTGAAGTCCCCCTCCTTGAAAAGGAGGGGATCAAGGGGTGGTCAGTTGATTATTCAGTTAACTTTTCCATTTGCTCTTCAGAATAGAGAGCATTTCATTTACGTCTTTAGGCTCTGATACCTTTTCTTCTGTTCTCTTCTTAGGGCCTTTCTGAGACACGGCCCCAGGATTGTCTTTCATGGAAAGCGCAATTCTTTTTCTGTTCACATCCACTTCCATTACTGTCACCTGTACCTTCTGCTGCACTTTTACTACTTCATTCGGATCTTTAATAAACTGATTGGACAATTCACTCACGTGCACTAATCCGTCCTGGTGAACGCCGATGTCTACAAATGCTCCGAAGTTAGTTACGTTCGTAACGATACCTGGCAGCTTCATACCTATTCTTAAATCAGAAATTTTTTCAACGCCTTCCTGAAATTTAAATACCTCAAAAGATTTTCTCGGATCTCTTCCGGGTTTATCCAATTCCTGGAGAATATCATTCAGCGTGGGAAGGCCCACTATTTCCGTTACATATTTTTTCAGATCAATTTTCCTCCTGAGCTCTTTATTGGAAATCAGATCAGAAACCTCAGCGCCGGTGTCCTTCGCCATGGATTCTACTATGTGATAGCTTTCGGGGTGTACGGCGCTAGCATCTAAGGGATGTTTGCCGCCTCTTATTCTTAAAAATCCTGCCGCCTGCTCAAATACTTTTTCTCCCATTCGCGGCACTTTCATTAAATCTTTTCTTGACTTAAAGGGACCATTTTCATTTCTGAATTTTACAATATTTTCTGCAAGCATCGGACCAAGGCCCGATACATAAGTGAGTAATTGTTTGCTTGCTGTATTCACTTCTACGCCTACCGCATTCACACAGCTCATCACCACTTCATCCAATGCATTTTTCAAAAGCATCTGATCTACATCATGCTGATATTGCCCTACACCTATAGACTTCGGATCTATCTTTACAAGTTCCGCCAGAGGATCTGCCAGTCTTCTTCCTATAGAAACAGCGCCGCGGACGGTTACATCATAATCAGGAAATTCTTCGCGTGCCACTTCAGAAGCCGAGTAAACAGAGGCCCCGCTTTCATTGACTACTATTACAGCAATTTCTTTGGGAAGAATTTCTATGCCGCGCACAAATGCTTCCGTTTCCCTCGATGCTGTTCCATTTCCTATGGCAATCGCTTCAATGCTGTGCTTCTGACAAAAAGCAAGCACTACTGCTTCTGCTTCTCGTTTTCTATTCTGCGGTTCATGCGGATAAATAACTGTTTCTTCCAGCAATTTTCCCTGCTTATCCAGCGCCACTACTTTACATCCTGTTCTGAAGCCAGGATCTAAAGCCAAAATACTTTTTTGCCCAAGCGGGGAAGACAGCAGCAGCTCTCTTAAATTTTGCACAAATACCTGTATGGCTTTTTCATCGGCAGATTTTTTAGTAAGCAGGCGCATTTCTGTTTCTATAGAAGGCTTCAGCAAACGCTTGTAAGAATCTTCCACCGCAAGGCTCACCTGCTTAGCCGCCTCGTTATTCCCTTTTACAAAATTATTTTCCAGTACGGCAATCGCATCTTCTTTTTCAGGAGTAATGTCAAGTGTAAGGAAGCCTTCTCTTTCTCCTCTTCGCATTGCAAGCAGTCTGTGGGAAGGAACGGAAACAAGCGGTTCTTTCCAGTCAAAATAATCTTTGAATTTTTCTCCTTCTGTCTCTTTTCCTGTTAACACTTTGGAATAAATAATTGCCTTTTCTTTGAATAAGGTTCTCATCTTTTCACGCGCTACGCTGTCTTCACTAATCCATTCTGCAATAATTTCTCTTGCGCCCTGCAAAGCTTCTTCTGTTGATTTTACCTCTTTCTCTTCACTCAAAAATTTCTCCGCTTCAGCCTGAACATCAAACTTTTCCTGTGCAAATATTAATGTAGCCAAAGGCTCCAGTCCTTTTTCTTTGGCAATGGTTGCCTTTGTTCTTCTTTTGGGTTTGTACGGAAGGTATAAATCTTCCAGCGCAGTCATAGTCTCTGCTTCCTGAATTTTTTTCTCAAGTTCTTGTGTGAGCTTTCCCTGCTCCTTGATGGATTTTAAAATCGTCTCACGCCTTTTGTCCATCTCTCTCAGCCTGGTAATATTATCCCTGATATCCGCAATGGCAACTTCGTCCAGACTACCCGTCATCTCTTTACGGTAACGTGAAATAAAAGGAACGGTAGCGCCGCCATCCAGAAGCTCTACAGTGTTCTCTACGCCTTTAGCAGGAACTTTTAACAGCTCTGCAATCTTTTGAAAATACTTTTGTTCAGACATTAATATTATCAGGTTTAAATTTTTGAGCTACGAAAATACTTTTTTTATAAACGGAGAAAAATGGTGTTAGTACTTAAATCCTCACATGTGGATAAATAAAAATCTGGGGTCTGGCTTGTTTAATATTGCAGGAAAATTACCTGACTCAAATGATTAAAAGGTTTCTTAAATAATCTTATTCCAGGATAACATCAGGAGGTATATAGCCACAAAGACACAAAGGCACTAAATTCTCTCATAAGCTGAAGAACAATTTAAACAACTTAGTGTCTTTGTGCCTTAGTGGCAATAAATTGTTTTAAAATTAATAAGTTCCCGATTGCTATATTCGGGAATGATTTTTTATAACTCTTGAAATGGATAAAAGAGAAATGAGAATGGAGAGAAGTATGAAAGATCCGGCTACTGTCATTACTTCAAGGCCTATTGCCTCGTCAATGCTTATGCCATTATCTACAAAAAAACTGGTAAGGAAATTCTTTCCGAAAAAGAATATTGCTCCTGTTAAAATAGAAACTGAAATGATGAAAACGATAAAATAAAAAGAAAGATGCTTAAAGATATACCTGGTTTTATATCCAAGCTGGATCAGCAGGTTAATTTCTTCTTTGGCATCGGCTACGATCAGAGCGAAATTCAAAATGACAATAACCAATGAAAAAATAATAAAGGCAATACCTATTACCAGGATAATTCTCATCACTATGTTGATAATCGTATAAATCTTGCTGAACTTGAATTTGTCCTCACTTACTTTCAACCCATGATCTGAGAAATATTGTTCTATGGCTCCCGCCTGATCGCTTTTCACTTTTATGATCACTCTTGGAACAGAAGCGGTCTTAGCGCTTCCTACCGTTTTATTAGCCCAGTTTAAAAATTCTTCCGGAACAATCACGGAAGATATCCTTTCTGAAAAACCAACTACTTTGCCGTCGAATGTCTTTCTTCCTCCCGGACCGTCCAGTTCAATTTTCAAAGGAACCATACCAATGGTGGATTTCGAAAGCTGAGGCGCTCCACGGCTTAAGGCAAAACCAAAATTATACTGATTTAAAAAATCCTGGTGTATGATGATGGGTAAAACTTCTGAAGACTCATTCCATCTGAAGTTGAAGGGCTTCTCATCAATAAAATTTTCAGGAACCGATTCTAAAAAAGCTTCCGTTGAAAAGATTCCCTGCACATGAACGCGCACTTCAAACTGATTAGAAGTAAAAACGCCAAGCTCTTCTACGAAATTCTGCTTCTTTAAATCCGCAATATCTTCTTCCGTAAATTCTGCCTTGCTTCCGAATATGGTATTGCCTAAACCCACTTCTTTATTCAGAATAATATAATCGCTGCTTTGGTTTTTGGGAGACAGGAATTCATTGATCTTCGCATAAAAATGCACCGACAGCAGCACGAGACTGAAACCTAATAGAAATGCAATAGCGGACAGGAAAAACTTTCCTATGCCGATACGACGTGAGAATATTTTATTTAACAGACTACGCATTTCTAATTGAAAATAATAAATACCAAATTCCAAATCCCCAATGGCTCATTATTTGGAGTTTGGTATTTGTGTTTTGTTTTTTGGCGCTTTCACAATTGGTATTCAAAATCATAAGTAAAATAATCATCGTGACCCAGAGATGTTACAATGAGTCCGGCATTTTTTTTATTCACTTCTTCAGAAATCATCTGAGATGCCTTCCGGATGTTTTCTTTATCCAGGTGACTGAACGGCTCGTCGAGCAAAAGCCATTTGAACGGCTGGACCAGGGCGCGGACAATAGCTATTCTTTGTCTTTCTCCGTAAGAAAGCGTTCTTGCTTTTTTATCCAATAGGTTTTTTACTCCGAGCGTCTCCGCAAATTTTAAAATTTTTTCTGTGGGATCATCTTCATACAAAACTGATTTCACATGAATATTTTCCATAGCGGTAAGATCAAGAAATAGCCTCAGGTCCTGGAAGACAATGGAAAAATCTTTTTGCCTTATCTCAGCGATGCGATCTCTGGAGATTGTACTTACATTAATGTTATCAAGCTTTGCTTCGCCGGTATAATCAAATCGTAAACCATAAATAATATGAATGAAGGTTGACTTTCCTTTTCCGGAAGGTGCAAAGACTTTGTATTTCTTTCCTTCCTCAAAAGAAAGATTCTTATTCCAGATCTGTGTCCCTAAATCAATAACCCCGGCCATAGGGGCCGGGGTTATATTATTAAAATCAATTTTCATTCTTAGAAATTATTGTACGGGCTCTTGGACTTCTTCCTCTACATTCACTGAATCCACTGCCATCGGCTCTACCGGAAGCGGCACATTTTCTTCTTTCTGTAAATCATCAGACATTTTAGCCAAAGTCACCAAACTGTTTTGCTCTTTGTCTTTGAAGGCAACAACTGCTTTTCCTGCAGAAGTGTTTTCTTTTAAAGATGACCCTGTGATCAGCACAGACTCTATAGGAGAATTTTTAATCTCGTCTTTCATTCCGAAAGCCATATCCAAAGCCTGATCAGGAACTGCGGCCAGGTTGAAGTAAAGTGAACTTGAATTTGAAGTCAACACTGAGCTCAACTCGCTGTTCAGTTTTTCAGTCGTTCCATTCACTGTTGCTTCTCTTAATGTTTCAGGACCAGCGATCACTAAACAGTTTCCTTTATCTACGATGAAATATCCTTCGAGGAATTTATCCTGTACTGTATAATACTTGTCTTGTTTCACCAAAGCTCCTTTTTCAACCAGGGAAGCAAGAAGCTTTGCTGCTTTATCTTTATCCTGAATTCCAATAGCTATTGTTAATTCCGGTCTTGGCTCTTTTCTCATTTCTTCTGCTCCTGTCATCCAGTTCATTGATTTTACATCTTTCATCTGAACTCCATTCACCGTGATACCGAAATCACCGCTTAACAGCTGGAATACATCTTTGCTGGTCATACCCAGTTGTTTTGCTGTCTCATCAATACCAGCAAGCATTTTCTCTTTCTCAAGATATGCATATACCTTATTCATATCCATGGCAAAACCCATCAAACCTATTACCGTTTTCCCATTCAAAGCATTTACTACATCCTGGCTCAGGCCATCTTTACCCAATGCTAAAATTTCTGAACCTTCTTTGTTAGGATGATAATTTGCATCTACAAGGATCTGTCCTTTTTCAAAATTGCATGTTGCCGTAAGGAAAGTCTCCTTCAGGTTAAGACCTGCTGTAGCAGGATTTATTGCAGTAACTTTTTTGTGAAGGTTCTCAAAGCTCAGCCACAAAGAGATGTCTGCGCTTTTCTTCTGAAGCTCTGCGAAGTTTTTGTCATTCTCGGCAAGAGACTCTTCTTTTTTAAGATTGAAGAAAGAAAGCACTTTGTCTTTTGGAGAAACTGTTGCTCCCTGATTTTGCTCAAGGATGATAGAAGCTGATTTATTCCATGCGATGATTCTTACTTTGCCGGGCTCGTTTGCTTTTTCAGAAGTCGCGATTTTGAAATCACCTTCTGATGCTACTGTAAATCCTTTCTCTAAACCTTTTACAAACTCTTCATATTTTGCGCCATCAGATAGAGGAAGAATAATTGCCCAGTATTCTGATTTTTCATCTGAAGCATTTCCGAATACATAAGCTGTATTCATAAAATCTATTCCGGAGTTTCTTAATTTCTCCTCTTTGGTGCCTTCAGTAAACATTTTCTTAAGGTTATCAAGATTAAGAATATCTTTAAAGTCGGCACTTTTGGTTCCAATGCTTTTTACATCCACAGCCAATACCAAATGGGCATCTTTTGGAATGAATTTAATTTGCTCAGGGCTCTTGCTGCAAGAAACCAGGAACAGGGAGATCAAGGCGATCCCGAAAATACTTTTTAATGAAAATTTGCGCATAGAATGATTTTTAAGATATTTAACTTTTTAGGGATTCAAATATAAGAATATTCCGGAAACCATTAATATCAGGCTAAGGAACAATTATTTAACAAGAGAAGGTTCCCTGCTTTTCAACCTTGCGGGTTTTAATTAAACACCAGACCTAGAATTACCGTCAAAGATTATATATGAAAACCCGCAAGGTTTATAAAAAGGT
>JAIERY010000018.1 GCA_019746425.1 Cytophagaceae bacterium | reverse complement strand
CGGGTTTTAATTAAACACCAGACCTAGAATTACCGTCAAAGATTATATATGAAAACCCGCAAGGTTTATAAAAAGGTTTTCTATGTCATGATATTTACTGCAAAGATTTTCCAGATCATCGTGATGAAGTGAAAAAAGAACGGAAGGTTCCAGTAACTCAATTGCCCGCCTGTCAGGTTTTCTGGTGATGAAACTGATAATGGAACAGGAAAATGAATTCTCATCGCTGATCCAGTCGGTAACATCTTTCCCGTTTCGCAAATAGTATGTTCGTGTCAAACCGGTCTCAACAAAGTAAAAGAAATTACAAACCTTATCTTGTCTTACTAAAACATGTCCTTTGGGAAGTTCTAATCTTTTTAAATGGCATGAAAGCTCTTGTTTGCTGCCGGCAGATAAGCTTGTGAATTTAGAAACTGTTTCAAAAAATTTGTCCATCACTTCTATCAGTTAAAGAGTATCCTTTAGGGGAATATTATTCCTTTGTAAGTTATTTCATTTTAAAATTATCAAAAATTGTATGAATATACAGAAGGTCTGACAGGATATGTTCCAGGGATTGTGAGCCAGTCAATAACCAGCTTGAGAAATATTTTCTTTCATCTTCAGATCAAATAATTTTCTTACTAATAGTACTCCCGATATAATTCCTCCGACAGTTAGCAGAGCTTTCCCTCTATTTAATGTCAGCCATGTCTGAGGACTAAATGCGTGAGCATCCTTTTCAAAGATTCCGTGAGGTCCATGGTCGCCAGGAACAGGTTCGTATAAATTGTCACATCTGTCAGGACTTTCAGGTTCATCTGTTTGCTGTCCTTGATATCCTTTTTTACCAAGCCACCAGTCCATAAACCATGGCGCTATTTTATCACCTAAAATTGCTTCCACGGTGGGAAGTCCTACCTGAATCTCTCTTCTGTCATAATCAGCTGCGTAGACTATTGCTTTTGCTGCAACCTCCGGTTGATAAATTCTGCCCATAGGCTTAGGTTTATTGGGAAGCCTGCTCTTTACCCAACTGAATTGAGGAGTATTCATGGCAGGAAGATGAATAATGGAAACTTTTACATTGCTTTTATCATGAATCAATTCGGAGCGTAGAGAATCGTAAAAACCGGCTATAGCATGTTTGGCAGCACAATAGGCAGATTGAAGAGGTATGCCACGGTAAGCAAGTGCAGAACCTACAAAAATAATTTTTCCTTTATCACGCGGTTTCATTCTCTTAAGAGCGGATAGGGCGCCATAGACATATCCTAAGTATGTCACTTCCGTTACTCTTTTATAATCCTCCGGCTGCATTTCACTTATCGGAGAAAAGACACTGTTCATGGCATTGTTGATCCAGATGTCTATGGGACCAAATTGTTTTTCTATTTTTTCAGCAGCTTTTTCTACCTGTGCAGGATCTGAGACATCTGCTTTATATATTTCGGCCTTTCCTCCCAGTTCTATCACTTCCCTTTGAGCTGCTCTAAGCCCGTCTTCGCCTCTTGCAAGCAAAGCAACATTTGACCCTCTTTTACCAAACTCTCTCGCCACTGCTCGACCTACTCCTGCGGATGCTCCTGTAATTACTACTACTTCGGGCTTCGTATATTTATCCTTTCTGCTCATGCTCTTAAACCTTATTATACTTACAACCTACAGGTTTATAGATTGGTTCCTGATAAAATCAGTTGAAATTTTTATGAGTAGGAAGATGGCGATTTAAAAAAGGCAGCATTTTTCATTGTAAGGCCCGGGCAAAAATTCCCTGGCCTCGATAATATAAATTTATTAATGGTGGTGACCCTGATTACAATAATTGCGATTGGAATATCCATCATGTTTATTCATATCATGTGATAAAACAATATATAGCTGTACCATGCATCATCAGGTTCAGGAAGATAAAACGGGGCCATGTCCTATTTGTGGAATGGATTTGATAGTTGTTCCGGATATAAAAAAATGGTAAGGAGTAAGAAGCGTATACGCCAAAAAAAGCTGCTCATTAAAATTTTCAAGAGCAGTGAAGAATGGATTTTTGAGATTAGTTATAAGATTAGTTTTTAGAGCTTAACTTGTACGCTGATATAAAAGCTTCTCCCATCCGATGGAATAATTCCCGGGCCCGGATAACCGTCTGCCCTTCTTGTAAAGTACATATTGTTGGCAAGGTTATTTATAGTTCCTGTAAAAGAAATATATTTTTTGAATGAATATTCAGCAGACAAGTCCATCACATAATAAGAAGGAATAATTCCATTCACCGCATTGCTGGAAAATTCTGCATTGGAAGCATCTGTATATTGTTTACTTGTATATGAAAATTGATAAGTAGCGGCAAATCTATTCTTTTTAAAGGTTAATCCTGATTTCAGTAAAATGTTAGGCACAAGCTCTACCTTTTTATTTTCATAAGCTGGCTCTTGGCTGTTGATATATCTTGCATCTATTAATGCTAAATTTGAGAATAAAGATAATTTCATCTTAGCTTTATCTCCTTTAATCAATTTCCATATATCCAACTCGGCAAATGTCTCGATACCTAAATTCCTTGAATTAGAGATATTTGTTCTTAAACGATAAATATTATAAGTAATAGTATCTGATTTAATTACTGAACCAATTCGATCGTTATAGCTAATAATGAAAAGACTTACATCATAGTTCATGATTTCAGTCAGATTTCCTCTTAGCCCTACATCTGCAGAATATCCTTTTTCATCTTTCAAATCCGGATCTACTTTTATATTAGGATTGACCACACGCATATCATTGAAATTGATAGACCGATAGTTCTGAGAAATATTAGCATAGAATTGTAGTTTATTACTATGCCAGTAGTTTAGCCCTATTCCCCCTAAGACAAAAGATCTATTATTTTTACGGCTTTCATCAACCCTCTGACTGAAAATAATATTCCCGGCAAGATCTTTATTCACGATATTGTAAAATCCACTGGCATTGGTTTGAATATTTTCAAATCTGATTCCTGGTATGATACTTAACTTCTGAGTGAGGTAAAATATATTTTCTGCAAATACCGCTGTGTTGTGATTGGGGAAAGTATATTTTGAATATTCCAGATCATCAGGATTATCAAAAGTGAAATCAGATTTTGTTCCTGTTGATCTGTCGTTGCCCAGTCCTTGTCTTCGATCGGTAAAGCCATTGTAATATCTGAACCCAACAAGAAGTGTAGATTCCACTTTTTTGATTTTATAGTAATAAAGCAATCTTGACTCATTACCAAAATTCCTGAAGTAGTCTATCCATAGATCTCTTTCAGTCATAGGATCTGCCCGGTTGATATAACTGAGCACTCCTAATGCCGAGCGGTCTGCCATTATTCCAAAAAACCTGCTGTTGAATTTAAGATTCTCGTTGATCCTGTAATCCAGAATTACTGCACCAAGGTTCCAGTTTACCCTGAACCAATTTCTGCTTCTAATAGATTGCCTCGGATTCTCTTCAAATCCTTTGTCTGTAAGACCGCCCGGTTGATGCGCCAGGTAACTCATGAATGTATATTCAGCCGAAAGAGATAACCTTGAATTAAATTTATAGGATAAAGAAGTGTAAGCAGTGTTTACATTAAATTCGGAATTCGGACGCCATCCTCTTCCTGACTTATGCTGATAAAAAGCATAGTAATTAAATTTCTTTAATGTTCCTCCTACGCTGTTAAAAGTATTAAAGAATCCCCATGAGCCTGCAGTTCCTCTTGAAACAACTTCTATCTTTTTGTCTTTCGGACCTTTTTTAAGCCTGAAATTCACAAGACCACCAAACTGGGTTCCATACTGCAAAGATGCAGCACCTCTTACTATTTCAATTCTATCTAATGGTTCTGTAGGAGGAGAATAATAACTTTCCGGATATCCCAATGCGTCGGCGCTTATATCATATCCATTCTGACGGGTATTAAAATTAGAAACCCTGTTAGGATTCAACCCTCTGCCTCCTATACCTAATTGTATTCCTGCACCATCGCTTTCCCAGATATTAAGACCTGATACCTTTGCATAAATCTGCCGACTATTATTTGTTGCAGTATTGGCTGTTATATCTTCCATCACTACAACCTCGCTTTTTTTTCCTGCATAAATAGCAGTGCCTTCTACATCTCTTAAGCGTGTTATCCCAAAAGTTTTTTCTTTCCCTGCCTGAATTACCACAGAATCCAATTCTAAAATTTCCGGTTCAAGGCTCAGATCTATAAATAGATCCTTATCAACAATTACTACCTCCTGGCTCTTTGCCTTATATCCTAAAATAGAAACAGACAGAGTATAGGTTCCCGGCTTAATATTCTTTAGCTCATAATTCCCGTCTTCATTACTCATGGTGTAATAATTGGTATTCTTTAGCCCTACGCTTGCATGAGAAATTTTCAACCTGCTTCCAACTTCTTCAATTGTTCCTTTAATGGAATATGTTTGAGAAAAAATATCTGCAGCAAAAAAATTAAGAATTATGACCAGGATAAAGTATAATCTCATTTGTCAGAAGGCTTATTTTCATTAAAAGGAAGTATCCATGATTTAGGGAGAAAGCTTTCTTCCTCTTTCGAAAGATCTGTATTGCTATCTATAAACAGCCTGCTGCCCCTTCCATTCAAGGTAACATAACTTTCCACATTAATAACAGGATCTTTTATTCCTTTTCTTTTATATTCTTCTTTTAGAAAATGGGCAAACTGCAGTATCATATCCGGCTGCGTGGACATCATTTTCTCCTGATTGGGAGTAAGGTAATCGCAATTGGTTACTTCGCATTGTTTACCGGTTTCAGGATCTTTTACATAAAAGAAAGCAGTACCTCCTTTTTCCATCAGCATTACCCGCCATGAAAAACGATATCCCTGTTCCGTCCAGAAAAATTTTCCAGGGTATAACAGAAATCGAAAAGGAACCAAAACCTGTAGAAGGAAGTAAAATGATAATATGATCAGTAATATTCTGTTTTTATATGACCCTATCGAATATAATGATAATACGTCATCTTGTGGTTGATAAGATTTAAAAATTGCTTTTAAACAAGACAGATTTTTATAATGAAATCCTTCAGAAAAAAAGATAAGAGTCATTACGATCATAATATAGGGAAACATCCCGATCTGAAAGAACAAAGCGGTGGCAAGGTGAAATATGATTACAAAAATGTAAGCTATACTTCGTGTCTTTCTGTTGAGTAAAAAGAAAGGTATCGTAAGATCATACACTGCTCCAAACCAGCTAAAAAAATAGGCTACCCAAAGTTCATCCAGTAAACTTCCAATGACAGGCATATCTGCATGAGCAGGAAGCCAGATCTTTAAGGGCAATGCCTCCATTAACCAGTCATAATTCAGCTTTGCAATTCCTGCATAAAGATACACTATGACCATCTGGAGCTTAAATATCCCTATTATCCATACTGGTATCGAAGTTATCTTAAGAGAAGGCTTTCTGATGGTATCGATAGAAAAACTTCTGTGCGCGGGAACAAGAATAAGAAGGAAACTGATAATGCTTACAAAATAATAATGATTAAGATAATTGCTTTTATCGATCAGCTCGACATAAGTGAAAATAATAAAGAATGTGGTTATGGAAACTCTATAAAAAAGTCCGAGCATTACCAGGAGTGAACTCACACCCAGGATACCGAATACAGAATACATTCCTGTTTCTCCCAAAGGTTGTACCCATTCAAAACCATAATAGGGGAAATAAAATTTTGGAAGAATGTATAATTCTTCTACCCAACCGTTCAGTATGAATCTGATTATACTAAAAAACATTACTGCTCCGAAGGCAATTCTTAGAAAAACCAACGGAGCAATAGAAACCGGATGTTCTAAATAATGAATAATGTTTTTTCTATAGCCCTTTCTTAGGTTTTCAATCGCCGTCATTATCCTGATACGTTATAAGAACTCCCAATGCAGAAGGCATGTCTGTCTTCAATAAAACCAGCAATTTTTGCAGCTCTATATAAGCAGCATCCACTATGGCAGGATTATTCTGAACAGTTGATGAAAGCGGATCAGGAACCGCCTGAAGTTTAGTGATCGCTGTTGTGAACTGATTTTTTATAGCATCTGATAATTGTCCACCATTATACGGCGCTTTTAAATAAGCAAGGTAATCATCCAGTCCGGAACCATCAACGCCTGCCTCGCTTCTGCCGAGGAAAATATTTTCAATCGCTTTAAGCTGTGTTAAGGCCAGTTCAGCAGAAATTCCGCTGTAATAGGCTTCTGCCTTCGCAGGTAAGGGGCTTCCCAAAGTTTGCTTCCCTAATGGAATTCCGATTTTGGGAGTTCTCATCATTTCAAAATCCTGGTTTAACTGGTTTACCAATTGCCCTAATGAACTTCCTACATCTGTGCCGGACGCATTGATAAAAGTATTAATATAATTTCCTCCGGAGGGTGACCATGCGTTATTCACTGTTTCAACTTTTCCCCTGATATAATTAGAAATTGCTTGCAAATAATTTCTTCTGTTAGCTGCATCAGTATCAGTTGTATATTTTGCAAGAATAGCATTATTATCTGCACCGACACCAAACAATAAATAATCCATTGCCGGAAATCCTTTGGTAGTAATGTTATCCGGATCGTCAAAAGAATAAGTGTTGGAGGTAATGTTGGATTCTATTTTTACGACATAGGCGGGAAAGGTATTCAGATTGGCTCTCAGCATCTCCTGTTCGGCAGGGCCAAATTCAAAAACACTGTTGATCTCCCAGGCTTTATAAGCTTCTTTGAAGGCATTCTGTAAAGCTGACAGATTTGTAAGATCAGGACTGGCATTAAAAGCAGTAACAGCTGTATCCAGTTCCTGAAGCGCTGTTTTCAATTTTTCATAATTCGGAATGATACTATTGTTGCCGATATTAGTCAGCATCCCTTTGCGATCGAACTCCGGCTTGTTTTCTTCTTCATTCTTCTTTTTACAGGAAGAAACAAATATCAATGATCCGGTAAATAGAATAAGAAAAAATAAAATGATTTTATATCTCATAACAAACATTTTTTAATTTATGATAACGAGAGCTTTTTACAGCTCTCGTTTTAATAGTAGATTTTTTACAGCGAAGCTTTAATACTATCCATTTCATAGATGGTGCTTAACTGATCCCTTGCAGTTGTAAGATCCGTCACATTCGCATTGTATAAGTTCGTCCCGATCAAAGACAGCAATGTTGAAATCTGTGTATTGGTAATTTTCTTATTCGAATTATATTTTAATGCATTGATAAATCCTACCGCTTCAGATAAAGCCCCGTTTCTTCTGGCATTATCCAGTGGGGAAGAATACGTAATTCCTTTATTCAGGTAGCTGATAGCCATTGCTGCAACCAGTCTTTCCCATTCAGTCTTGATGATTGCTGCCTGAGCATTCTTGGTTGCCATATCTTTATTGGAAATGGCAGCCCTTCCTTTCAGGAAAGCATTCATCATTTTTTCTTTAGAGTTTCCCAACAGAACACTTTGGCCAAGCAGGTAGTTTGACCAATAAGATACACCTATTGTGTTGGCAGGAAAGTCTATCGGAACTCCGAAATAACCAAAAGCTTCATCCCAATACTTTTCCATATCTGTTCTTCCGTCTGCTCTTACAATTGTATTATCAGTGATAGTATTAGGGCCCATCAGATCATCGCCTAAATAAACTTCAACTGCCTGATAATATATGAGTGCTCCCATTAGTCCCTTTTCGATCATTTCAAATAATACAAATCCATTGGCATCGTATAACTTAGTGCTTGTTCCATCGTTGCTTGTGACCACTCCGGCTGTTCCATTGCTTCCGGGACTTGTAGACTGGCTTGCTGTAGCCAAAGCATCCATATAGCCTTCTATTACAGATTGATCAGAAGAAAAGGTTTTATCCTTCATCTGCTTGCCCGAAGTATTTAATGTATTATCGGTAAAAGGGTTTCCTGTATTGGAGTACATATCCTTTAATACCTGAGCATCTACTGTCATGCCCATATTCCCCATCTCAGCCTCTATAATCAGTTCTTCAAGCATTGCTATTCTGTAAGTCTGGCCTGAATAATCTGCATTTGAGAAATTATAGGTGGTAGGCACCGTATAAGGAGGATCGGGTTGAGGAGGCTTTTCTTTCTCTTTTTTACATGAAGAGATAGAGAAAGCCAGCAAAAGTCCTAAAAAACAGATTTTGAGTGTATTTTTTGATTCCATAAATGTATTTTTATTTAGATTAATTATAAATAGTGATACAATACTAAGTGCTATTTAGAATAATTCCAAATAATATTATCGATATAGGATTAAAAATTTAGGAAAAAATGTATATAATTTGACTGGAATATTTTTGGTTGTTTAGAGAAATGGCTTTCCTTTATCTTTATTCAATTTAAATTTTAATATTCTTGTCAGCCTATGAATGACTACCTGAAAAGCATAGCAGCAAATTATAAAACAGATAAAGAATCAGTTTACAATACATGGTTTGTAAATAATGAAGAACGGTTGAAAGCTTTCCGCTCCATAAGGCGTGGAGTACAGCAGGTGGTGAAGGATATAAAAGAAAAAAAATTCGGATGCGACTTTAAGGGCACTTCTCTTGAATTCGTGCTTACCTGCATTACTGAACAAAAACAGGTTTTTGAAGGCGCTTCTCACCCATTTTATTGGAAACCCAAATTAAGAATACCTGACATCTACGAGAATGAAGCTAATAAAAATGCTTTTGGCCAATTCCTTGAGAACTGTTTGAGCTTAACGAAAGAGGAACAGTTGATTAAAGAAATAATAAAATTAGATCAGCTTAAAATAAAAGGGCTTGGACCGGCTGTCGCCAGTATCATTTACTTTATTCATCCTACAATATTCCCTCCTTGTAATACTGCTATTGTAAATGGGTTTAATATTCTTTTTAAGGATAAAAAGAAGCTAGGCTCCTGGGAAGAATACCTGAAAATGCGGGAAGTAATCATTAAAACAAATCAGAATTTAAAGAATGACCTGTCAACTGATCTAGGCGCTATCGCCGGACTTTTATTTGATATAGGAGTAAGAAAAATAATGACAGGTGATGAACACCTGTTGTCTGCGGATGAAAGAATCAAAGTAGAAAAACAGATAGAAAAGCGACACAAAGAAGTATCTGAAGAAAAACAGGAAGAAAATCTTCATACAGAGATGCAATATCATCTCCTGAAAATCGGGAAGGCATTAGGATATGATGTTATAAGCGCCAATAATGACAGGTCTAAAAAATTTTCAGGAAATAATTTTTCTTTTATCAGCCTACAGGCTTTTCCTTCCTTAGATGTTGATAAAGATACCTTAAATACCATAAGTCTTGTTGATGTTATCTGGTTTGAAAAAAACAGTAATAAAATCGCGGGAGCTTTCGAGGTAGAAAAAAGCACTTCCATTTATTCAGGAATTTTAAGATTAACCGATTTACATTATTCCTTTAAAGACCATGAAGCATCGTTGTACCTCATAATTCCTGATAGCAGGGAGAAGGAAGTGATCATGCAGCTTAACCGCCCGGCTATAAAAAATAATAACATACATATACATTATATACTTTTTTCAGAACTAAGGAATAACTGTGATGCCATGTGTAAATTTGGAGATAGTAAAGATATACTCAGAAAGATTGCCAAGAGTATTGAATATGCTTAAATAATTCCTTAAAACCATTATACTACCATCTTTCCATACTTAAATCTTCCGAGCCATCAGTTAAATTATTTTACAATGAATATGAAAAGGCGGAAGAAGTCCAGATGATCTTGAGTCGGTTATTCGAAGGAGGATATGGTCATATATGCGCTACTGTTCTTCCTGTAAAAACAGGATATTAGCAACACAGCCATTAGTATTAACAATCACTGTTCCAATATTACAAACTCAATCCTCCGGTTCAATTTGCGGGTTTCTTCATGTGAGTTGTCTGCTACAGGATAAGCGCCTCCATATCCAATCGTTTCAATACGGGCTGGCTCTATTCCTAAGGAGATCAAATATTCTTTTGCATTTTCAACCCTTTCTTCCGACAATTTTATATTTGTATCAGCATTACCAATGTTGTCTGTATGGCCTTCCAGCCGTATTCTGATATCAGGGTTATGCTTCATCCATACTGACAGCTTTTCAAGTTCCGCTTTAGCATCAGGTAACAGCTCTGAATCTCCTTTTTCAAAGATTAAAGAAGGCAATGTAATTTTCTGATCTTCGGACAATTTTCCCTCTCGCTTTTTCTCAGACGGATGAAGTGTATAAATTCCCGGAGCAAGGGAATCTCCTTTTGTAAGATCGCTCAGGGCAATTATACGCCTGTAATCGGGCTTGTTTTTATGAGCCATGTGTTCCCTGTATTCTTCATTCAGGATAGTTGGATTTATGAAAGGCTTGTAACCAGGAGGCATGGTCTTTACATAATGAAATTCAATATCGTCCAGGGCAAGATCATTGCCTTCCGCTCTTGCATTTACATTTTCAATACAAATTTCCACATATCCTGAATCAATGCCGGAATACCATTCGGCAGTTGCATGCAGCCAGCGGAACATCTGAAACTTATCTTTATCAGTTTCTCCTGTTTGTTTGTTATTTACCGTTATCCGGATCTCAGGATCATTTCCTTCCGGAACTCCACCTGCCTGATAGCCACTTATCATTATTCCATAACTGGGCTTTAGCTTATACAGATTACAGAAGTAAACGGAAAAGTGGTACACGGAATTGGGCAACACAAATGCTTTGCTGCACCAGATTTTATTGCCTGATCTGCCATTGGAATTTGCAACCAGGTAGTTCCCTTCTCCTGAAGTATGATCGCCCTTATCAGGATTTTTCAGATCGTCATTCAAAGAAGCAGCTTTGCCGGTGATGGAATATTCTCCATAATTCAAACCTTTGGGGTTATATTTAAAGTCGCTGAAAAAACCTGTATTGCCTTTCTCAAAATCCCCGTTAAAAATCAGATTTTTTGTCGTATCCAGACTTTGTCCTTGCGCAAAGGAAGAAAAAATAAGATATAGAAAAGGGAATATAAGCGCCTTGCTTTGCAATGTTTATCAGGAATAAATTCAGAAACATGTTTTTTATTCGACAGTAGGTCTTGACGAACTTTCGTTAAAATACAAGCGGCCTATTCATAGTGAAGGCCGCTTGTTTCCTCTTATTCTAAAATCAAAAATGGAATTCTGTTATTTATTAATGTTTATGATCGTGTCCGTCTTTTTTTTCATCCTTAGAGCCAGATGGATGCATGTCCTTATGATCAAACTTAGCGCTCACTGTTTTTCCATTTACTTTTAAAGTAACAATACAAGTTGATACATGTTTGCCTTTTGTGTCTACCATAAACTGGTCTGTTCCCATAGCCATTAATTTTTCTGTAGAGGAAGTTTTATCTTCATACTGCAATGTTACGGTTCCAACAATCTCTTTATTGCTTAATGTTTTCTCATTCTTGTCTAAAAGATAAATAACCATTTTGCCTTCCGACATTACCATTTCAATGTGGTATTCGCCAGCCGTTTTTACCATACCTCCGTGAGGGGCCTTGTGTGCATGATCCTGAGCATACGCATAGTTAGCTCCAAGGAATAAAAGGAAAATGAATTTGATTAAATTTTTGGTTTTCATAATATTATTGTTTTTAAAGTTAAAAATATATTAAAATTATTAATTTGTATTAAATTAATGGGTATGCCCTCCGTGATTGTCGTTTGAAGGCATAGGCTTAGGTGTTTTTATTCCGGGAGTTCTTGTATTTTTTTGCTTTCTTTTAAATTTGGCCTTTGCAATTTTTCCCTCTGCTTCAAAAGAAACAATGCATTTTAAATAATACTCTTTAAGAATTACAGTAAATTTATCGCTGCTTTCAGTAATTAGTTTTTCAGTTGCTCTTTGTTTTCCCTCATAAAAGATCTGTATAGAACCTTCTGCGCTATTGTTATTGATGGCATTACCGTCTTTATCATATAAGTAAAAAATAAGTTTGTTATTATCCTTAACCATTTCAATAAAATAATCTCCTGCCTGCTGAAATCTTCCCTTGTGCCTTGGCCCAGGTTTTGTTTTATCCGGCAATATCCTTCTGTATGCTGAATGAATAATACATTTTTTTTCAGCGCCTATTATGCTGATTTTACTTAGATTGGGTTTTACTTCTTCATTATGAATCATTTGTTTTTCTTTTATGAAAGAATGATCCATAAAAAGTGTGGCAATAGTAGCTGAAAATATTTCTTTGATCATATTTTTTTATTTAGGTTGTATCATATATCCTTCTTCCTGAATAACCTTTATTATATCCTCTTTGGAAAAAGAATATCCTGAAACAATCAGTGTTTTATCAGGATCATTGATGTCAAGTTTCCATTCTTTAATTAAAGGATATGAATCCAGTAAACTTTTTACACGTGCTTCAGAGTCAATGTTTGTTTTAAACTTCGCAGTCTTCATCAGGAAGACTTTTGTAAACCATTTAATCTCTTTCATGATGAAAGCTTATTTACAGCATGATTTGGTGAATAAAGCTTTAAACAAATTATAAGTTTGTCTGAATACATAAGTCAGTCTCTTTTTTATTTTCATTTCTTTTATACCTCTCAATAGTGCCATGTTAAACCTGCTCCCCATTTGTAATCGCTGTCGTAATTAGTGCTGACGGAGAAATACCTGCTTACCATATAGCGAAAGCCGAGCGTATATTCTCCATCCGTATTTACCCTCCAGTCAAAAAAGAAATTATTGCTCAGAGGCATGTCTCTTCTTTCAAGTTGCAAGCGAAGTTTTCCATTTTGGTCTATGCGCCACTCTGAAAGTATAAACATCGGCAGCAGGTAATAAAGGCCGGCGTCAAAAACCTGCCGGTTGTCTTTGGTACCTGGCCTGTCGTATAATGGCAGCGTTTTATTTCTGCGCACATCATATCCCACAAAAAAGGCCAGGAATTGTTCCTTTCCGGAATACCGAAGTAAATGTGTTTCTGTCTCGAAATCGCCTTTCCAGTCTGCTCTTCCTTCAAACGCCAGCGCATTTTTATTGTTGGACAGATTCCCGCTAAGCCATACTCCCTGAGAGTGTAAGGATAAATCGAACCAGGGATAGATTTTGTTGTCTTCTCTTTTCAGCTTTCTGTAACCGGTTCTGGCAAATTCATTTTGTTCGCTCCCTTCATAGCTTACGATCCGTGCCATACCGGCCATCATATGATAGAGTATATGACAGTGAAAAAACCAATCCTGCTGTTCGTTTGCTTCAAATTCAATGGCAACGGTCTCCATCGGTTTAATGTCAAATGTGTGCTTCATAGGAGAATACTCGCCCTGTGAGTTGATAAAGCGGAAAAAATGCCCGTGCAGGTGCATGGGATGCCGCATCATGGTAGTATTCTCAAGGATGAAACGAACATTTTCCCCTTTGCGGATCAGAATTTTATCGGCTTCAGATAAAGTTTTATTGTTAATGGACCATATATAGCGCCTCATATTACCTGTTAAGGCCAGATGTACCTCGCGCACCGGCCTTGTAGAATCCAAAGTGGTGGGATGGAGCGCCCGCAGAAGGTTATAGTTAAAGTCTCCGGCCATTCCCATATTCATGCCTTGCATATTATCATCCATATTGCCCATTTTCATTCCGTTCATATTCTGCATATTCATAGGCTGGTCTTTTTTCGGAGGCATAGAGTCCATCATGTTCATTTTATTCATGTCCATTCCTTCGTTCATATCTTTTTGCGAACCCTTCATATCCATGCTGTTCATTTCACGCATCATCTGGAAATAGTTTAACCTCG